>JANMGF010001216.1:0-15158 GCA_031374535.1 Polyangium sp. (in: bacteria) | reverse complement strand
TGCTGGGCGCGGTCCTCAACGTTATGGTCGCCCGGACGGGCCTCCAGCAGTTGAGTGATCGTTCGCGAGCCGAAGTCGATCAGGGACTCACGGCTGCCACCGTCGCGTACCTGACCAACCACATCGAGGACAAGTCCAAGTATATCGACTACCAGCTCGGCCACGCGGACAAGGATCTCGAGATGTTGTCGTCGATCGCCCAGAACATGGTCGATCACGGCGAGGAGCTCGAGCCTCTGTTCCAGCAGGCCGCAGCCCTTCCCTTGCTGAAGGACAACCTCGTCCACAACAAGCAGGGGAACTGGTACCAGAACGAGCCGAACGAGCCTGCGGTCGTGACCGCGTGGGGCTACCTGGGCGACAACGGGGTGCTGAAGCCCGAGGTCAAGCAGATGATCGATCGCACGGCCGTGCTCGATCTGATCATCCCCGTGATGGCCAGCCACGGGGCCAACAAGCTCCAGATCTACTACGTCGGCCCGCACGAGGCGCCTTATGGCCGTCTCGCGCCGTACGTGGACCTCGCGGGGTACATCGACAAGCTCGCCCCGCCCGAGCACAGGACGTCGAACTGGTATGATTTTTTCTATCCTGGGTTGTATCCTAGCTGGAAGAAGTGGCTCGATGATCCCGATGGGCTGAAGAAGCGCTCGACGCTCGTGACCGTCATTCCCCCCTACGATGACGTCGCCGGGGGCGGGCTCGTGATGACGCTCTTCCATCCGCTATGGACGAAGGACCGGAAGGGGTTTGCCGGAGCGATTGGCTTCGACATCGCGCTGAAGAAGGTCGTCGAGTCGATCAAGGACGTGCGTCTCGCCGAGACGGGCTTTGCGTTCCTCGCGCAGGCGGACGGCAACGTGCTCGCCGTGAACGAGCAGGGCGCCAAGACCCTCGGCCTTCAGGGCGGCGCGGAGAAAGGCGAGCAGGGCGGCCTCGCGATGCTCAAGCGTGTCCTCAAGGACAGCACCGAGGGCGAGATCAAGAACCTGAAGCTTCCCGAGAACGAGCGGGTCGACTATCACGAGATCCAGCTCAACGGCAAGCGGCACATCATCGTCCTCAACCGGCTCCGCACGCTGAGCAGCCTCGTCAATGAGACGATCGCGCCCGAGTACTGGACGCTCGGCTTCGTGGTGCCGCGGGAGGAGCTTTATCGTTCGCTCGATCGGGCCCAGGACACCATCGAGCAGACGCGTACGAGCATCACGAAGAGCCAGGGTCTCATCACGCTCGGCTCGTTCGTGATCGTGATGCTCGGCGTGTACCTCGTCGCGCGCCGCATGACTGGCGCCCTCGTCGCTCTTTCGGAGGGCGCGTCGCGTATGCGGCAGGGCGACTACGGCGTGCGTGTGGAGGTGCGGAGCGGCGATGAGATCGGCAAGCTCACGGGCGCCTTCAACGCGATGGCGGCCGAGATCCGGGCCCACACGACGAACCTCGAGGAGCTCGTCAAGGCTCGCACGGGCGAGCTCGAGGACGCGAACAAGGAGATCATGAGCCTCAACGCCCAGCTCGCGCAGGAGAACCTGCGGCTCGGCGCGGAGCTCAATGTCGCGCGGCAGCTCCAGCTCATGGTGCTCCCCGACGCGGCAGAGCTGCGAGAGATCAAGGACCTCGACATCGCGGGGTACATGTCCCCCGCGGACGAGGTCGGCGGTGATTATTACGACGTGCTCCGCGGCAATGGCGTCATCAAGATCGGCATCGGCGACGTGACCGGGCATGGCCTCGAGAGCGGCGTGCTCATGCTGATGGTGCAGACCGCCGTCCGTACGTTGCTCGCCAGCAACGAGACGGATCCGATGCGGTTCCTCGGCATCGTCAACAAGGTCATCTACCAGAACATTCAGCGCATCAATTCCGACAAGAATCTCACGCTATCGCTGATGGATTACAGCGACGGCAAGCTACGGCTCACGGGCCAGCACGAGGAAGTGCTCATCGTCCGGCGCACCGGAGAGCTCGAGCGGGTGGATACGACCGCCCTCGGGCTCCCCGTGGGTATGGACGAGGACATCACGGAGTTCCTCTCCAACATGGAGATCGACCTCGGGTCGGGGGACGTCGTCGTGCTTTTCACGGACGGGGTGACGGAGGCGGAGCGGACCGATACGGCGCAGTATGGGGTCGAGCGGCTTTGCGATATCATCCTCCAGAACCACGACAAGACGTCGCAGGAGATCAAGGACGCGATCATCGACGACTTGACGGCGCATATTGGCACCAACAAGATCTACGATGACATCACCGTGTTGGTCATCAAGAGGCTATGACGCGTAGGAGACCGGCAACACTATGAGTGAGATCATTGGCGTCTATTCGCTGGACGATTCGTTCAGCGAGCACATGTCGTTGACCCTGTACCCGGATTCGTTCGCGGTGCGGTGGAGCCTCTGCAACCTCACGGCGAACTTCATGGCGGAGTACTTTGCGGAGCTCTTCCCGGACGCGGACAACGACGGAAAGCTCATCAGCCGCGCGGAAGTCAGCGGCGCGGTGAGCTACGTGTTGAACGAGCTCGTGGAGAACGCCGTCAAATTCAACCGCAGCGGTGATATCAACGTCACCGTCGGTATTGGCAAGGAAGATCTCGTGTGCCTGGTGAGCAACCACATCGCCAATGGCGAGGTGCCGCCGCTCCGGGAGAAGCTCCTCGAGCTTTCGCGCGAGGATCCGGGGGAGCTCTTGCGCCGCCAGGCCGAGGCCAACGCGGAGGACATCGAGGCCACCGGCTCCGGGCTCGGGTATCTCATCATCATGAGCGACTACGGCGTCAGCCTGGGGTGGAAGCTCGATCCGGTCTCAACACAGAACACTTGCATCAGGACGATGGCGCGTCTGCCCATCTTGAAGGAAAGGGCGAGAATGGAAATCAAAGGCGGTAACTATCGAGTCTGGTATGATCCCACGGAGGTCACGGTCTACTTCGAGGGTATCCTTCGCCTCGGCGGCCCGCAGGAATACCAGCCGATCGAGGATCTCCTCGAGAAGGTCCTCCTGGGCAATGCGAAGTCGATCACGATCGACATGCGTACGCTCAACTTCCTGAACAGCTCGGGTATCAACGTGCTGTACAAGTTCGCCATTGCCATGCGGAAGAAGGGTGAGGTGCAGCTCGTCGTGCGGGGCTCGAAGGCCATTCCGTGGCAGGGCAAGTCACTCCCGAACCTGAAGAAGTTCAACCAGAACTTCGAGATGATCTTCTGTGACTGATAGGAGAGGGGAACGTTCGACGTTCGCGGCGGAGGATCTCTTCGAACGATGACCGCATTGAAGGACAGCTCGTCGGATCGCGTGGTCGAGGCTCTGTCGGAGCACGCGGATCTCGATGCCGTCAAGGCGTTCCTTGCGGACGACGCGGCTTGCAAGGCCTTGCTCGCGCGTGAGGGCGGGGGCCTCGAGCTCCTCGCCCGGTGTCGGGGCCTGGTCGATCATTGCGACCGGATCCAGGCCGACATGGACGAGATGGCCGTCGTGCACGAGCTCACGCTCGAGCACGCGACACGCATCGAGAACGAGCTCGAGCTTCAGAACCGGGTCGTGAGCGAGGATCTCGAGGTCGCCCGAGGGATCCAGCAGTCACTCATGCCAGACCTGTCTACGATCGCCAAGGAGCTGGACATCGCCGTCTTCCACAAGCAGCTCGCGGAGGTTGGAGGAGATTACTACGACGTATCCCAGCTACCAGGGGATCGTATTGCCGTCAGCGTGTTCGACATCTCGGGTCACGGGGTGTCGTCGGCGCTCATCATGGCCTTTCTGAAGGCCCAGATCGAGAACGCCACGCGGAGGCTCGACAGCCCGAGCGCGATCGTCGACTGGGTGAACCGCGCGTCTTACGGCTTCCTCCGGGGAGTCCGCCGGTACTCCACGGTGAACTTTGTGATGTTCAGCGATCGGTTTCTCCGTTACGTTTCCGGTGGCGGTTACGGACTCCTGGTGCGGCATGGGATGCAACGAACGTTCAACAGGGTGGGCAATTACATCGGTTTGAGGACCAAACCGTTCCGTGAGTTCGAGCTGCCGTTCGAACATGGAGACGTCCTGGCGCTGTACACGGACGGAATGGTCGAGGCTCTCGATGCAGAGGGAAAGGGTTATTCCGTGCAACGTCTGAACGACATCATCGCGCGGCATAGCGAAGAACCCGTCCAGGACATTCTGAAGAGATGTGTAGACGACTATACTGCTTTCAGATCCGAGGACATCGACGACATGACGCTCCTCATCATTCGCAGGTGCGCTAAATGAGCACCGGGGGCAACCGGATGCAGACGGCCGTCGGCGCCTCGATTTACATCGCCCCGCTGGACCACGTCGCGGGAGACGTGGCCGGTCTGCTGGGCAATTTCCTCTTCGATCTGCTGGGGATGTTCTATCCGCGGCAGATCTGCTCGAAGGCCAACGTGGTCGTCATCGAGCTGGTCACCAACGTGATGGAGCATTGCTCGATCCGGGAAGGCGCCATGCGCGTCGACCTCCGGATCGACGGCGATGAGCTCCTCATCACGGTACAAAACCCAGCGACCCCCGAGCAATACGAGGACATCAAGGCCCGTTTTGCTGCCATCGCCAGCGCGGAGGATCCGAGGAAGCTCCTCGCCGAGACGGTCCGCGAGCGGCGTACCAATCGCGAGAGGGGTGGTCTCGGCCTCATGCGGCTCACCGCCGAGAGCAAGTTCAAGCTCACGGCCGAGTACGAGCAGGGGTTCTTGATTGTCAAAGCGCAATTCCCGATGAGAGGTTTCGCATGAAGGTCCTCACCTACGGTGAAATCATGGACGGCGGCCTGAGCGTGTTCCACTCGGTCGCGAAGCTCGATGATCATCACCTGATCCTGACGTTCGAGGGCGTCATCCGGGTGGACAACCCCTACCGCTACCTCCACACGTACCTCGAGGAGCTCGCGAAGGTCCTCCCCCGGCAGTCCGTCACCGAGACGACGATGGACTTCGTCAAGATGCGCTTCTGCAACTCGAACGGGTTCTACGTCATCATGGATATCGTCGACGCGGTGTACAACCTCGTCCCCGGCCGCGTCACCGTGCGCCGTATCGCGGATGACGACTGGCAATGCGAGACCCTGCCCATCCTCCTCAACCTGAGCGAGGAACACATCGCCGCGAGGACGAACTTCGAGGACGTCAAAGCCCCCTGATCGGTTTGCCCAACGGCTGCTTTCGCTCAGGCAGCCGTCGCTCGCTTACACGCCGTTTCATGGCTCGGTGTTCCCATCGCCGCCTCCATGACAGGCCCGCCCCTCGAAGCCTCGTTCGCCTGTCCTTCGGAGGGAAACCCTCCAGGATCCGCCCCGGACATCCAATACCCCCGCCGCACACGGTGATCGGACGGTCGCCGTCTTGCTGGATCCGTACTACGATGAAGTGGTGCGCCTGAATGCGAGAGGCGGAGCAAGGGGTACGGCCTCCGACCGCTCGGTAGGGGAGACTTTGGTCCATACCGGGTGGAAGCGATATGCGGTGGCATTGCTCGCCGCAGGGGTCGGGCTGCTCGGGCGCGTATTGCTCGGTCCGCTGGTCGGGGATGCCATTCCGTTCATTACCATGCCCCCAGCCGTGGTTTTGAGCAGTTGGTATGGCGGATTTCGCGCGGGAATGGTCACCACGATCGTCGGCGGTTCGGCCGCCGCGTGGCTTTTCATGAGGCCCCATTCCGGAGGGCTCTTTCAGCATGCCGAAGCGCCCGCTGGCATCGCGGTTTTTTTCGTGATGGGCGTGCTCATCAGCTGGCTCACGCACGAGCGCAACGTGGCGATCACGCACCTCCGCGAGGCCCACGAAAGCGAGCGGAAGGCGCGGCTCGTGGACCAGGAAAACGCGGCGCGCGTGGAGCTCTTGCGCAGCGAAGCGGAGGCGGCGAACCGCACGAAGGACGAGTTTTTGGCGATACTGGGGCACGAGTTACGCAACCCGCTCGCCCCCATGGTCACGGCGCTCGAGCTCATCCGTCTTCGCAGCGGTGGACAGCTCGGCCGCGCAGAGCAGGTGATCGAGCGCCAGGTGCACCACCTCGGCCGGATGGTGGACGATTTGCTGGACGTCGCCCGCGTCGCGCGTGGCCTGATCTCGCTGTCGCAGCGGCCCACCGAGCTCGAGCCGGTGGTCACGCGGGCGCTCGAGATGGCGAGCCCGCTGCTCGAGAACCGCCATCACCGCGTGACGGTGAACGTGTCGAAGACCGGCCTCTGCGTGAACGCGGACCCGGACCGGCTGGCGCAGGTCTTCGCCAACCTGCTCACGAACGCCGCGAAATACACCGATCCCGGGGGGCAGATCGAGGTCGCGGCCGAGCGACGCGGCGACACCATCGAGCTCTCCGTACGCGACACGGGCGTGGGCATGGGGCCGGAGCTGCTCGCGCGGGTCTTCGATCCGTTCGTGCAAGGCGCGCAGAGCATGGCGCGTAGCCCCGGAGGGCTCGGCATCGGCCTGATGCTGGTGAAGAGCCTGGTGTCGCTGCACGGCGGCGCGGTCTCGGCGCACAGCGAAGGCGCGGGCCACGGGAGCACGATCGTGGTGCGACTGCCCGCGCACGAGGCGCAGGAGCTCCCGAAAGCAGAGCCCACGACCCAACACGAGAAGGCGCACCCCGTGCATCGCGTGCTGGTGGTCGACGACAACGAAGACGCGGCGACCTTGCTGGCGGAGTTCCTGCGCGCGCAAGGTTGGCCCGTGGCGGTGGCGTTCGACGGCCCGCAGGCGCTCTCGATGCTCGAGTCGTTCGAGCCCGATGTGGCGGTGCTCGACATCGGCCTACCGGTGATGGACGGCTACGAGCTCGCGGCGCGGATCCGTGAGCGCCTAGGACCTCGCACACCGCATCTGCTCGCGTTGACGGGATACGGCCAGGAGCAGGACCGCAAGCGGGTGAGCGAAGCGGGCTTCGAGCGCCACCTCGTCAAGCCGGTGAGCACCGACGAGCTCCTCGCCGTGATGTACGAGATGCGATGAGAGGGTCGCTGCGCGCCACAGTGGATTCGAACCACTGGCCTTCGGCTCCGGAGGCCGACGCTCTATCCAGCTGAGCTAGTGGCGCATGCCGCGTTCGGACGCGGGGCCAGCAAAGTAGCGAGAAGTTTTCCCCTGCGCAAGCCTTTCGAGCGCCCTCCGACCGAGTTCTCTCGAGGTGGGTCGGAGACGCAAAACTTGGCCAAGCGGTGATTCTTCCGGCATCCGAGCCCCATGCACGCACGCAAGCGGCTTTCCCTCCTGGCCCTCGGTGTGCTCGCGCTCGCCGGGTGCAAGGGCAAAGAGGGGCTCCAGGAAGGCATCGTCAGCCTGTCTGCCCCTGCCGAACAGGTCGTGGCCGATCCGGCGACGGTGCCCAAAGAGGGCGGTCCTCGGATTGGCGCGGTCGAGATGGCGGCGCCCATCTACCTCAAGCCCGATCGGCGCTCGCCCAAGATTGGGTACCTGCGCGCGGGCGCGACGGCCGTGCGCGGCGAAAAACCTGCGGCCTTCGACGACTGCCAGGGCGGCTACTACCGCGTGCTCCCGGCCGGCTTCGTCTGCGCCTCCGACAGCGCCACGATCGACATGAAGCACCCGCTCCTTCGGGCGCTCACGCGGCGGCCGGACCTCTCGAAGCCGATGCCGTATCCTTACGCCTTCGTACGAGCGATCGCGCCGAACTACTACCGGCCCGCCACGAAGGCCGAGCAGTTCCAGTACGAGATGCGCCTCAAGGAGCACCTCCGCAGCTACAAACGCCTCAAGAAGAGCTGGGACGAGATCGAGGTCGGCGCCAACGACGTGCCCCTCGACGCCGAAGGCAACGCGATCGGCGAGCCTCCGACCGAGCCCCCCGATCTCTCGGATCAGGTGCTCTTCGGCGGCGACGGCAACGACGCGATCCCCTGGTTTTTCCAGGGCGGCCGCAAGATCCCGAACATCTCCACGTTCAAGGTCCCCGACTACGCGATCATCACGAACCGCGTCGCGCGGCACGCCGGGCTCGCGCTCATCGGCACGTTCGTCGGGGATGGCGATCGCCGCTTCGCGATGACCACGGACGCGCGCCTCGTGCCGACCTCGAAGCTCAAGCCTGCGCGTGGATCGACGTTCCACGGCGTCGACATGAAGAAGGGCTGGGAGCTGCCGCTCGCGTTCGTCCGCGTACCCGACGCGTACAAGTACGACACGAGCAAACGCTCGCTCGAGAAGGCTGGAAAGCTCGCGTTTCACACGCCCGTGCAGCTCACGGGCAAGAGCACGAAGATCGGCGAGACGCGCCTCGTCGAGGCCAAGGATGGTACGTGGATGAAGGACAGCGACGTCGCGATCGCGGTCAAACCTTCGGAGCTGCCGGCCTTCGCGAAGACCACGAAGAAGTGGATCGACGTCTCGATCTTGAGCCAGATCCTCATCCTTTACGAGGGGACGAAGCCCGTCTACGCGACGGCGGTGGCCACGGGCCGTGATGGGCTCGGCGACCCGAAAAAGACGTACTCGACCGTGCGCGGCACCTTCAAGATCCGCGAGAAACACGTCACGACCACGATGGACTCGCACGAGGTCGGCAACAAGTTCGAGCTACGCGACGTGCCGTGGGTGCAGTACTTCGAGGCGGGGTACGCGCTGCACGCCGCGCCTTGGCACGACGAGTACGGCAAACCTCGGAGCCATGGCTGCATCAATCTCTCCCCGATCGACGCGCGCCGTGTCTTCCTGTGGACCGATCCGCCGCTGCCCACGGACTGGCACGGCGTGCAGGCGAGCGAGCCGACGGGCGAGGGGACCCTCATCCATATTCATCCGTAGTCGTCTGTCGTCGCAAACGTGCGCGAGGGGGTGCGCGGGGCCCGAAGTCGCGTGTCCTCCCTTGACGCGCCGAAACGCATCCGATATCCCCAGGATGGGCATTTTCAGGATCACGGATGCGTCGGGCGTTTCGATGAGTCGGGTCCCATGAGTACAATCGATCTGGCCGATGAACGCGAATTCAATGTGGACTGGCCAGGCTGGCCATTGTCCGGCAACCCGCTCGGGGACGAATTCGACGAAGCGGCGCGGATACGGATGGTGCTCAATGGCAGGCGGTTGCTGCCGTATCTGAAGCGATACCAGGCCAAGCTGGGCACGTATTTGCTGGAGATTGGGCCTTTTTTCAATCCATTGTCCATGAACCCGGAGCTACGAGATTCGCTCCTCGGAAAAACCTCCGTCCTGTTCCTGGAGAATGATCCACACGCGGTGGCCTGGCTCGAGGCCACGCACGCCGCCGACGTGATGGTCCTCAACATGAATGAATCCGGGTTCCGGGACCGTCTGTACGGCGAGACGCTCGCCCGGACGGGGACCTCGGGACCCGTGCTCGATTCGATCTTGATCTCCCAGGTCCTGAATTACGTCGATTTCAGGCAGCTCTTTCGTGACCTGTCGCCGATCATGAAGCCGGGCGCGCTTCTGTTCATCAACAATGCGATCGATTACGGCATTCCGAAGCTCTTCTCGGGGAAGAGGCCTCGTACCAACGACGAGCTCTGCGCCGTCGCCGAGGATATGGGTTTCCTGACGGTGGAAAAGGATATGATCCCCAACCTCACCCGCGATGGGAACGGGGAGCGATTGATCCTGATTCTGTCGAGGGAATAACGGCTCGCGGAGAGGTCGTCAGTCCGCACCCAGGGAATCCGCGAACGTCGGCCCCTGCGCGAGCAATCCAGGCAGGCCGCCCGTGTGCACGAAGAGAATTCGCTTGCCGGCGAGCGCCCCGTGGGCCCCGGCAAGATCCATCAGCGCGGAAAACGCCTTCCCCGTGTACACCGGGTCGAGCACCATCCCGGACAAACCCGCCACGCTCGTGATGAGGCGTCGCTGCTCGGGCGTGCTCACCGCGTAGGCCGGACCCTTGTGCGCGTCGTCGACCGTCACGCGCACGGGCTCGGGCAAGCGTCGATCGAGCGCGCGCGCCTCCCGCACGGTGCCCTCGATCCGCGCCTCGAACGTCCTCGCGTCGTCACACACCGCGACCGCGACGACCTCGTTCGCGACCCCGTGAAGCGCCGCGCCGAGCGCCGCGCCCGCCGCCGTGCCGCCCGATCCACACGCGACCACGATCGCGTCGAAAGGTTTTCCCCCGCCGAGCCCGAGATCGAGCTGCCTGCGTACCTCGCCCATTGCCTCGACGTACCCCAGCGAGCCGAGGCCGTTCGATCCACCCTCGGGGATCACGTACGGCTTTTTCCCCTCGGACCGCAGCTCCTCGGCCGCTTCGTCCATCACGCGTTCACGTTCGCGGTACGCGTCGGGCGTGATGAGCCGGATCTCCGCGCCGGCGAGCTTTCCGAGGAGCACGTTGCCCTCGAGCGGCACGCGTGAAGGGTCGAGGCTCGGATCGTTGGTACGCAAAAAGAGTACGGCGCGCAGGCCGAGCGAGGCTGCCGCGAGCGCCGTCGCGCGGGCGTGGTTCGACTGAAGGCCGCCGCAGGTGAGGACGGTGTCGCACTCGAGCGCGAGGGCCTCGCCGAGCAAGAACTCGAGCTTGCGGATCTTGTTGCCTGCCTCGGCGCCCCCCGTCATGTCGTCGCGCTTGACCCAGAGGTCGATGCCGGTGGCTTCGGCGAGCCGACGCGGGCGCTGGATGGGGGTGGGCAGGTGAGCGAGAGGGAGACGCCTACGCATGATCATTCAATCTCGACGAGCTTGGCACCCCCCTCGACGGTGGCGCCAGCCGACACGTAAACCTTCTTCACCCGACCGTCACGCGTGGACGAAAGCTCGTTCTCCATCTTCATCGCTTCGACCACGATGAGCGGATGTCCGGCCTGGATCTCGTCGCCCTCGGCCACGAGGATCTTGAGCACGCGTCCGGGCATCGGGGACGTGATGAGCCCCTCGCCGCCGCCGGCCTTCGCGCCTTGCACGCCGCCGAGCGCGCGCGTCCGTTCATTTTCTACGCGGGCGTAGAAACGGCTCGACGACGCGACGACGCCGACCTCGGGCGGAGCGCCCTCCATCCAGAGCTCGACCGAGCGACCGTCGATGTCGAGGTGCACCGCGCCGCCGTGGTCGTACGCGTCGATCGTGAGGGTTCTGCCCTCGACGACGGCGCGGACCTCGCCCGAGGGCAGCACGGTCAGATCGACGGGGACCTCGCGTCCGGAGGGGAATTTGACGAAGTAACGCATGGGAGATCAGTTGGCCTTCGGCACCAGGGCGCAGCGGCCCTCGTAGCACAGGCAGGGGTTCACGTCGGCGCTCTGGCAATCGATGCTCATCGTGCAGACCGTGTCCGGCGTGCGTGACACCGCGCGCGAGGCCGCGACGCACGCGCGCGCATGGCATGGCACCGAGGGCGCGCAGTCGGCGTCCTTCGCACACGTATCCTCACTCTTCACGGGCGCCGGAAGCGCACAGACGAGCGGGCTCGGTGTGGCCGCGCCGGGTGGCTCGTTCGGCCCGGGCCCGGGATCCGCCGTCCCGGCGCAGGCCACGAGCACGAGGGTGAGCGCCGCGCAGGTCCGTCGCACGTTCCGCATGAGGGCCGCGAGCTTAGGCGATCGTTCCCTGCCGTGAAAGCCCGTCCGTTCGCCCAGGCGTTTGCTCCACGCTCCAACACACGCGGGCGGATGTACTAACGTGGGCGCCGTGCACACCCAGGAGCCGCTTCTCGTCGGTCGCCCGATCACCCTCGCCGATCTCGAAGACGTGAGCCGTCGTGGCCGCCCCGTCGCCCTCTGCCCCGAGGCCCGCGTGCGCATCATCGCCTCGCGCCGCGCCGTCGACGCCATCGCCGAGGCCGGCGACGCCGCGCCCGCCGTCTACGGCATCAACACGGGCTTCGGCGCGCTCGCCGAGACACGTATCGCCGAGCGCGACGTCATCGCCTTGCAGAAGAACCTCGTGCGTAGCCACGCGTGTGGCGTCGGCCCCGACCTCGGCGAACCCGAGGTGCGCGGCATGATGGTCCTTCGCGCGCAGGTCGTCGCGCTCGGCCACTCCGGCGTGCGCGCCGAGGTCGTGGATCTCCTCCTCGCGATGCTCAACGCCCGCGTCGCGCCGCGCATCCCGGCGCAAGGATCGGTCGGCGCTTCGGGCGATCTCGCCCCGCTCGCGCACCTCGCCCTCGCGCTCATGGGCGAAGGCGAAGCTTCCTTCCGCGGCGAACGAATGGACAGCGCCGAGGCCCTCGCGCGTGCGGATCTTCGCCCCCTCGTCCTCGCTGCGAAGGAGGGCCTCGCGCTCATCAACGGCACCCAATACATGGCCGCGGTCGGCTCGCTCGCCGTGCACGACGCGCTCGCCCTCTGCTCGATCGCCGACGTCGCCGGCGCGATGAGACTCGAAGCGAACAAGGGCTCGAAGCGACCCTTCGACGAGCGCCTCATGGCCGTCCGCCCGCACCCTGGCCAGGCTTCTTGCGCCGCGAACCTCCGCGCCATGCTCGGCGACAGCGAGATCATGCAGAGCCACGCCGACTGCCCCAAGGTGCAGGACGCCTACTCGCTCCGCTGCATGCCGCAGGTGCACGGCGCCTCGCGGGACGCGCTCCAGTGGGCCGCCGAGGTCCTCGGCCGCGAGATCAACAGCGTCACCGACAACCCCACGGTGTTCCTCCGCGAGGACGGCGGCGCCGATCTCCTCTCCGGCGGCAACTTCCACGGCCAGCCGCTCGCCCTCGCGCTCGACCTCGCCGCCATGGCCACGGCCGAGCTCGCCAACATCAGCGAGCGTCGCGTCGAGCAGCTCGTGAACCCCGCGCTCTCCAGCGGCCTCACCCCGTTCCTCGCCCCGCAGAGCGGCCTGCACTCCGGCTTCATGATCGCCCAGGTCGCGAGCGCGTCCCTCGTCAGTGAAAACAAGGTCCTTTGCCACCCCGCGAGCGTCGACTCGATCCCTTCGAGCGCTGGCCGCGAGGACCACGTCAGCATGGGCAGCGTCAGCGCGCGCAAGCTCGCCCAGATCATCGAGAACGTCCGCACCTCGCTGGCGATCGAGATCCTCACGGCTGCCCAGGGCATCGATCAGCGCCGCCCCTTGCGCTCCTCGGCCGCTGTTGAGCGGGCGCACGCGGCCGTACGCGCCGTCTCCCCCACGCTCGAAGAGGATCGACCGCTCTACCGCGACATCGCCGCCGTCCGCGACATCGTCCTCTCCGGCGCCCTCCGCCGCGCGGTGGAAGAGGTCACCGGCCCCCTGCGCTGACGCTCGACGGGGTCGGCCCTCGCCATTTCGATTCGAATACGATACATTCGTTCAGGTGATTTCTGGGCGTGAAGATCCCTTTCCCGCGGCGGCCGTGCGCGATCTCATCGGCATCGTGCGAGCAATGTATGCGGCGGCCAAACTCGCGGGGGCGGGGCGCGTCGAGCTCCTGCGCATCGAGCGCGTCGGGCGTGACCTCTCCGCGGCGCTCACGCTCGCGCAGCGGAGCGGACCGAACACGATCGGCGCGGCGGCGGCCTGGAAACGCGCCGAGGAAGCGGCCCTCCGCGCGGGGGACCTCGTCGACGCGTTGACGCCCGCCGAGCCGCTCATGCAGGCGGCGCGTGCGCGTATCGCGGGCAAGGGCGGGGAGTCGAAGAAGAAGGTGAGCGCTCGGTGAACTCGTCCGGCGCCTGCCTCTGATATCCTCGCGGATCTCTCGAGAGGTACCCCTGGATCAAGCGATGCTTCGTTCGCCGCGCCTGCGCTGGTTTGCAGCCGGAAGTACCGTCCTCGCGATGCTCGCCGCGTCGCCGCTCTTGCTTGCGGAGCCGCGCGCGCCCACGGCCCTCGCGACCGACGCCCACGACTACCGGGGCACGTGGGAGTACCGCTGGGGCGACTCGCCGCGTGATCCCACGGGAGCGCTCGTCTGGGCCTCGTCCGATGCGGCCGACGGATGGCGCACCTTGCCTCGAGGCGCCGCGCCCGAGGGCCGCGACGGCCAGCGTTTCCTCTGGATGCGCACGCGCCTCGTCGGCCGCGTCGAGCACGAGCCGGTGCTTTACCTCCCCGGCGTCGATCAGATCGTCGAGGCCTACCTCGACGGCGCGCGTGTCTACCAGTTCGGCACGTTCGACGGCCCCGACGCTCGACGCTTTCAGGGCTACAAACCACACTACATCCCGCTCGGATCCGCCTTCGAAGGCAAGACGCTCACGTTCCGGATCCACTCCGAGCACATCAACATCGGCCCGTTTGGTCGTGTGCTCATCGGCTCTCGCGCCGAGATCGCCCTCGGCGCCGTTCGTGAGGATCTCCCCACGCTCGCCATGGGCATCCTCCTCGCGTCTGCGGGCCTCTTCGTCCTCGCGTTGTTCCTCTCCGAGCGCAGGGACAAGTCGAACCTCGCGTACGGCCTGCTCGCGTCCGCGCTCGGCATCTACCTCCCCGCGGCCACGCCCATCCGCGGCTTGCTCGTCGACGCTCCGCTCCTCTGGGTCCACGTCGAGCTTGCTTGCCTCTACGTCACGCCGATCTTCTTCGCGTCGTACTTCGAGCACGTCTTCGGCCCGGGTCGCTTCCGCCTCCTCCGCCATCTCCAGTGGGTCCACGGCGCGTATTTCCTCGGCTCGGCGCTCGTCGTCGCGCTTGGCCTCGTGCCCGTGCTCCGCACGCTTTTGCCCTTCCAGATCCTCCTCCTCGTCAGCATCGCCATCATGACCGGCCGCGCGATCCTCGGCGCTGTCGGCGGCAACCTCGACGCGCGGATCTTCAGCGTGGGGTTCGGCGCGGCCGCCGCCGCCGCAGCGCATGACGTGCTCCGGGCCATCGGCCTCGTCCCGCGCGACAACGTCTCGCTCGGGGGCGTCGGCGTGTTCGCCTTCACGCTTTCGCTCGGCATCATCCTCGCGCGCCGCTTCGTCGAGGTGCAGGAGCGCATGGGCCGGTACTCGCGGGTCCTCGAGCTCAGCCTTGCCTCGGCGCAGGTCCTCGATCGGGGTCAGCAGGCGCGCGTCGCGCTCGACGAGATCATCCGTCTCCTCCGCGCCCGCGCCGCCTTGCTTTTCGTCACCCGGGAAGGTGGCGCCGTCACGGGGGCCGAGCTCGAGGTCGCTGCGGGTCGCGAGGCCGGCGGCGTGGAGATCCCGCTCGCGTCGGTGATCGCGGGCTTTGCGCCGTGCCTCGACGAGCTCGTCGAAGAGGTCCGCCTGCATCGTGAGGCGCGCGTGAAGAAGCGGATCGAGGGCACGCGGCGCAGCGCCATGG
>JANMGF010000003.1:0-7028 GCA_031374535.1 Polyangium sp. (in: bacteria) | reverse complement strand
CATCCGATGACGCAAGCGTGGAGATACCGGACATGCGCGCGGTCGAGCCAGAAGCGAGCGCGACGGCCCAGACGACGAGCGCCCCTGCCCGTCACCGGTCCCTGCCCATGGTGCCTTCGCAGCCCTACGGCGATCTCGTGCAGCTCAATTCCCAGCGCACGATCCTGGACGCCATCGGCGGCGAGATTTTGACGGAGGTGGCCGCGTCCTACATCGAGCTCCTGGAGACCTCGGCGGCGATTTACGAGGCCAATGGCGACTACGCCCTGGGGATCTTCGCGTCTGGCTGGTGCCGGATGATGGATCGCGCCTCGCGAGAGCTCTGCCGCACCCCGGACAACGCAGAAGCGCTGGCGAGCGGCCGTTGGCATTGCCACGAGTCGTGCTGGAAAGAAGCCGCCCGCCCGGCGATCGAGCGGGGGGAAGCGGTCGACATCGCCTGCAAAGGCGGCATCCGGCTCTACGCCATCCCCATCCGCGTCGGTGACGAGGTGGTCGGCGCTGTCAACTTCGGTTATGGCGCGCCTCCGCGCGACGAGGAGACGCAGCGAGCGCTCGCCCAGAAGTACGAGCTGCCGGCGGAGATGCTGCGGGAGGCGGCGGATGCCTACCAGGAGCGTACGCCGGAGATCATCGAGATCGCGAAGAAGCGACTGCACACCTCGGCGCGCCTCTTCGGGGAGATGATCCTGCGCAAGCGGGCCGAGGAGCGGGCCCGCGAGGCCGATCGCCTCAAAGACGAGTTCCTCGCCCTGCTGGGCCACGAGCTGCGCAACCCGCTGGCCCCCATCGTGACAGCGGTGGCCATGCTGCGGATGAAGGGCGGCGCGGGTGAGCGCGAGCTCGGGATCATCGAGCGACAGGTCGCTCACCTCGTCGGCCTGGTCGACGATCTGCTCGACGTCTCTCGGATCACCCAGGGCAAGGTGGCGCTGCGCCAGCAAGAGCTGGACATCGCCTCGCTGGTCGGGCGCGCCCTCGAGATGGCCTCCCCGCTGCTCGAGCAGCGCGCCCACGAGCTCACGGTCTCCGTGCCCGCCGCCACGCTGTGGGTGTACGGCGACGCCCGGCGGCTCGCCCAGGTCTTCTCCAACCTCCTGACGAACGCCGCCAAGTACACGCCGTGCGGAGGTCATATCGAGGTCTCGGCGGCGCAGCAGGGCGATGAGGTCGTCGTCACGGTGAAGGACAACGGCATCGGCATCGGGCCCGAGCTTTTGCCGAGGATCTTCGAACCCTTCATGCAGGGCGAGCGACGCCTCGACCGCAGCGAGGGTGGTCTCGGCCTGGGGCTGACGATCGCCCGGACCATGGTTCAGCTCCACGGCGGGCGCATCCTGGCCCGGAGCCGACCCGGCGAGCGCGGCAGCGAGTTCGAGGTCCGGCTCCCCGCGAGCGCTCACGTGACGGCCGCCCTGCCAGCACCCGCGTCGCGCGCCGCGCCGGAGGTATACGCGGAGCCGCCGCGCCGAGCGCGCCGCATTCTGATCGTCGAGGACAATGACGACGCGGCCGAGATCCTGGCGGAGCTGCTCCGGCAATTCGGGTATCAGGTCGCGGTGGCGCCCGACGGGCCGAGCGCGTTGACCCTCGTTTCCGCCTTTCGACCCGAGATTGCCCTGGTGGACATCGGCCTGCCGGTGATGGACGGCTACGAGCTCGCCCGCCGGCTGCGGGCTGCCCCGGAGACCGCCCATCTCCACCTCATCGCCGTGACGGGGTATGGCCAGGAGAAGGATCGGCGCCGCGCGCTCTCGGCGGGGTTCGATGAGCACCTGGCCAAGCCGCTTCAGCCCGAGGCGCTGCTCTCGCTCGTGCAGCGCGTGGGCGGATAGACAGACGTGCGGGAGGAGGCGGAACGGCCGGATCAGACCTTCTTCAGCTGCACGCCGAGCTCATCGAGCTGCGCTGTGGCGACGCCCGTGGGCGCGTCCGTCATGAGGTCCGTGCCCTTCTGCGTCTTCGGGAAGGTGATGACGTCGCGCAGGCTCGTCGCATTGCAGAGCAGCATGGTCAGGCGATCGAGGCCGAAGGCGATGCCGCCGTGCGGGGGCGGGCCGTATTTGAAGGCGTCGAGGAGGAAGCCGAACTTCGCGCGGAAATCATCCTCGGACAGGCCGAGCGCGCCGAAGACCTTGGCCTGCACCTCGCGCTGGTGAATACGGATCGAGCCGCCCGCGATTTCATTGCCGTTCAGCACGAGGTCGTAGGCCCGCGCCTCCACGAGGCCGTTCTGCGTGCCGAGAAACTGCACGTGCTCGGGCTTCGGCGAGGTGAACGGGTGATGCGAGGCGACCCATTGCCCGCTCTCGTTCTGCTCGAACATCGGGAAATCGGTGACCCACAGGAAATTCCACGGGCCCTCGGGGATGAGCCCGAGCTTGTGCCCGAGGTGCAGGCGCAGGCCGCCGAGCACCGCGTTCACCAGCTTGAACGAGCCGAACTGGAAAAACAAAAGGTCCCCCGGGCCCGCGCCGAGCGCCTGGTTCACCGCGGCCCGCGCCTCGGCCGTCACCGTCTTGCTGAGGGGCGACTGCGTCCACTCGCCGCCCTCGCCCACGCGCGCCCTCGCCAGCCCTCGCGCGCCAAAACCCTTCACGAACTCCTCGAGTTTGTCGGTCTCCGTGCGCGAGAGCGCCGCGGCCTCCTTCGCGGGGATCCGCAGCCCCTTGATGATTCCCTTCTGCTCGAGCGCGCTCTTGAAGAGCGGCACGCCGCCGCCCTCGAGCGGCCCGAGGAGCTCGGTCAGGTCGCAAAGCTCGAGGCCGAATCGCAAGTCGGGCTTGTCGACGCCGTATTTGAGCATCGCCTCGCGGTAACTCATCCGGCGAAAGGGATGGGGCAGCTCGACGCCGAGCACGTCCTTCCAGGCGCGGCAGATGAGGCCCTCCATCGTCGTGTAAATGTCCTCCTCCGTGATGAAGGACATCTCCACGTCGATCTGCGTGAACTCGGGCTGGCGATCGAGCCGGAGATCCTCGTCGCGGAAGCACCGTACGACCTGGAAGTATCGCTCGAAGCCGGCCACCATGAAGAGCTGCTTGAAGATCTGCGGCGACTCGGCGAGCGCATAGAAGTTGCCGGGGTTCTGCCGCGAGGGGACGAGGAAGTTTCGCGCGCCGCCCGGGGTGTACTTCACCATGAAAGGCGTCTCGAGCTCGGTGAAGCCCTCGCCGTGGAAAAAGTCGCGCGCGGCGCGGTAGAGCTTCGATCGGACGAGGAAATTTCGCTGGAGCGCGGGCCTGCGCAGATCCAGGTAGCGGTGCTTCAGCCGGATCTCCTCGCGCGTGTCGATGTCGTCCTCGATGAGGAAGGGAGGCGTCTCCGAGCGCGAGAAGATGTGGAGCGTCGTCGCATTGACCTCGACCTCACCCGTCGCGAGCTTCGGATTGGGCTGCCCGCCCGACGAGACGCGCGTCACGACCTGACCGACGATGCCGATGCAGTACTCCGAGCGCAGCTCACTGGCGAGCGCGTGCGCCTCCGCGCCGATCTCCGGGCCGAAGACCACCTGCGTGAGGCCCTCGCGATCACGCAGATCGATGAACACCCGGCCGCCGTGATCCCGGCGGTGCGCAACCCAGCCCATCAGCACGACGTCCTTGCCGACGTCGCTCGTGCGCAGCGCGTTGCAAGAGTGCGTGCGCTTCTTGTCCACCAAAAATTCCGACATGGCGGCGCAGCATAGTCGCTCACGCCGCTACATCAACGGGCCAAGGCAGCTTGTGTGGTCGCTTTTTAGTGGCCCTGGTCACCCGATCTGGGCGCCCTCGGGGGCAAAGCGGACGGGGTTGATCCGTAAGGCGTCGCTCGGCGCGGCCGGCTTTGGTAGCATCCGCCGCTCGTCCAGCGTGTAGCTTTTTTCCTCCACGATACGGGGTGACGAATGTTGGCAGCGAAGCGATGGTGGTTTGCTCTTCCGATCTCGCTGGCCGCGGCGTGCGGTGCGGACGAATCCGCTCCGTTCTCCGGGGCCGGGACCGAGACGGCGCAAGCGAAGGCGGCCCCCGCGGGGGAAGCGGTGGATCATGCGGGGCTCCGCGCGGCCTACGTGGCCGCCGTGCAAAAGGACGCCTCGCCCGCGTATCGCCTCGAGCTTACCGCGACAAACACGCTCGCGGCGCGGAACCCAGCGCAGGGGCTCTCGGCCGAGCTGTCGCCTTCGGGCGTACGCGTGGCCGTCGACGCGCGGGCCTCGCGCCCGCTCGATCTTTCCCTCGAGGCCGTGGGTTGTGACGGCGAGCTCGAGGCGGTGGTCGAGGCCTCGCCCGAGGCGAGCGGCAATCGCGCCGAATATCGCCGCGGCGGCGTGGTGGAGTGGTATTTGAATGGCCCGCTCGGCCTGGAGCAGGGCTTCGATCTCGCTTCGAGGCCCGCATGCCGCGAGGCCGGCGGCGGGGCCGTCACGGTCGCGATGCGCATCGAGGGGCTCTCTCCCGAGCTCTCGGCCGAGGCGGACGCGGCGCTCCTGCGCGACGAGGCGGGCGACGTCATCCTCCGATACACCGACCTCCACGTCACGGATGCGCTGGGACGTGTCCTGCCGGCGTATCTCTCGGCCGGCGAGGGTCGGCTCTCCATTCACGTCGACGACACGGACGCAGCGTATCCCGTCGTGGTCGATCCCATCGTCTGGGCCGAGTCGCAGAAGCTCGTGGCAGGCGACGCGCAGGCGGACGACGCGCTCGGGTATGCGGTGGCGATCGACGCGGACACGGCCGTCGCGGGCGCGCCGGACGACGACGACAAGGGGACGGACGCGGGCGCGGCGTACGTGTTCCTCCGCAACGCCGCCACGAACACCTGGACCCAGACGCAGAAGCTCGTCTCGGGCGACGCCACGCTCACGGCCGGCGATAGGTTCGGCCGCGCGGTGGCGATCTCGGGCAACATCATCGCGGTCAGCGCCCCGATCGACAACGCCAGCCGCGGCGCGGTCTTCGTCTTCCAGCGGGCGAGCTTCGGCGCGAATTTCACGCAGCTCCAGAAGGTGGTCGCGGGCGACGCGGCGTCGGGGGATCGTTTTGGCACGTCCGTCTCCCTCGCCGGCACGAGCCTCGCCGTCGGCGCGCCGTTCGACGACCTCGCGGCCGGCGTCGACGCTGGATCCGCGTACGTCTACCTGAAGGGCGCGGTCACGTTCGCGCAACAAGCCAAGCTCACGGCGGGCGCAGCGGGCGCCGGGCAGGACGAGTTCGGCACGTCCGTCTCGATTTCGGGCGATACCCTGGTCGCCGGCGCGTACGGCGACGACGACAATGGTTCGGTGTCGGGCTCGGCGTTCGTATTTTTCCGGACCGCCGGCGTCTGGGCGCAGCAGGCGAAGCTCGCCCCGCCCGACGGCAAGGCCAATGATTGGTTCGGCTACGCGGTCTCGGTATCGGGTGACACGGCGATCATCGCCGCGCCGCTCGCCCTCGCCTCGCAAGGCAAGGTGTATGCGTACACGCGCGCGGCGGGCGTCTGGGCGCAGCAGGCGCAGATCCTCGCGCAGGACGGCGACGGCGGGGATCAGTTCGGGCATTCCCTTTCACTCACGGGGGACACGGCGGTCATCGGCGCGCGGTACGACGAGCCGATGTCGACGGGCTCGGCCTACGTGTTTCTCCGGACCGCAGGCGTGTGGGCCCAGGAGAAAAAAATCATGGGCACGGACGCGGGGGTCGGCGATCAGGTCGGCCATTCCGTCGGCGTGAGCGGGGTCTGGGCCATCGTCGGCGCCGAGGCGCATGACGGCGCGGCCTCGAACGCGGGCGCGGCCTACCTCTTCACGCCGCAAAACAAGCTCGACAACGGGCAGGCGTGCCAGGTCGGCAAGGAATGCGCGAGTGGCTTCTGCGCCGACGGCGTCTGCTGCAACACGGCTTGTGGCGGCAGCGCGGCGAGTGATTGCCAGGTGTGTAACCTCGTCGGGGCGGTGGGCACCTGTTCGGCGTCCCCGGCGGGCAATACCTGCCGCGCGGCGGGCGGGATGTGCGACGTGGCCGAGGCGTGCGACGGCACGAACACGGCATGCCCCTTCGACGCGAAGATCATGCCCGGTACGGAGTGCCGCGCCTCGATGGGTGGATGTGATCCCGCGGAGGCGTGCGACGGTACGACCAACGATTGCCCATCCGACGCGCTCGCCATGGCCGGCACCGAGTGCCGCGGCGCGGTGGGCAGCTGCGACGTGGCCGAGACCTGCAACGGCGCGAATGCAGCCTGTCCGACCGACGTGCTCGTCGCGGCGAACACCGAATGTCGCGGCGCAGCCGGTGCTTGCGACGCGGCCGAGTCCTGCGACGGCATGAATGGCGTGTGCCCGACCGACGCCAAGGTCGCGGCGAACACCGAATGCCGCGGCGCGGCCGGCGCTTGCGACGCAGCCGAGTCCTGCGACGGAGCCTCCAACGATTGCCCGACCGACGCGGCGGCCGCCGCCGGGACCGCTTGCCGTATGGCCCTCGGCCTCTGCGACATGACCGAGACCTGCGACGGCGCCTCGCTCGATTGCCCCGCCGACGCGCTCGCCGCGGCCGGCATGGAATGCCGCGCCGCTGCCGGTGAATGCGACGTGGCCGAGAGCTGCGACGGCGCGACGGTCGATTGCCCCACGGACGGCTCCGCGCCCGACGGCACAGCTTGCACCGATGAGGGCACCTGCCAGGCCGGCGTCTGCGATATGGGCCAGGGCGGCGCGGGCGGCTCCGGTGGTGCCGGCGGCGCGGGCGGCTCGGCCGGCGCCGGCGGCGCGGGTGGCTCCGGTGGTGCCGGCGGCTCGGCCAGCGCTGGCGGCGGCACCCCTCGAGACGAGAGCGGTTGCGATTGCCGCGCAGCGGCCGGCGCCCCTGGCAACGCGAGCTCCGCGGGCATTTTCGGTTTGGCCCTCGGCCTGGCATCGTTCTTCCGCCGCCGCCGTTCGCTCCGCGCGTAGGACGATTCCCTCACCCCGCCGCGCCGGGGCGCTGCCCCGGACCCCGCGGGGGCTGTTCGCCCCTCGACCCGAACCAGGGCAGGCCCTGGACCACAACGGAAGAACTGCGCGA
>JANMGF010001671.1:0-3761 GCA_031374535.1 Polyangium sp. (in: bacteria) | reverse complement strand
CCCGCGGAGGAGCGAGATCGACATCGACGCGCGCACACCCATGTTGCGCAGGTACGCGATGTGCACAGGCGAAATGCTGCGTAGCCAGGCCTCTCCGAGATCGAGCGGGCGGCCGGTGCGCGGGTTTTCCCGCGGGATGATTGGCGAGGCGCTCGCCTCCACGTCGCGGATGCACCGCACGAGGTTTTTCGTGTACAGGAGCCGCGCCTGGGCTGGGATGTCCGAGGCGGGGTAATGCAAGGTCAGGTACGGCTCGAGCTCCGGCTCGCGCGCCTCGGCCACCACCTCGCCGTGCAGGTCCTCGTGGAACCGGTAGATCATCACCCGGTCGTACCCCGTGAGCACCTTGACCTCGGTCGCCAGGATCGCAGAGAGATCCTGCATGTTTCGCGCGCCCGAGAGGCGCGAGAGGACCACCTGCAAGGTCCCCGCGATCCGCTCCTCCTCGCTCGGCCCTCGCCCCTCGAGCTCGATCACCACGAGCCCCTCCGACCGGTACATCATCGCCTCGAACGCGAGCCCCGCGAACCGCACGCCGAGCGGGCTCTCCTTGCGGAGCGAGGGCCTCCTGAGGGCCTGCTCGAAGTGATCCCACGACCCGGGATCCAGGCACGCCCGCACGGGCTGGCCGAGGAGCGCCTGCGCATCGACGCCGAGGAGCGCCCGCGTGTTCTCGCTCGCTTGCGCCACCCGCAGATCGTCCTCGCGCACGGCGACGAGCGCTCCGTGGGGCTGGATGCTGCCCGGAATGTGGATCGGCTCCCGCGCGCACTCCTCGATGTTGATGAGCGCCTCGGGCCCGACGTCGACCTCGTTCGCTCCCAGGGTCACGTGGTGCCTCCTCGCAGAGTCCGTAGCAACACCGAGGCCCGCGGGAAGATCTCGACCGGACCTTCCGCGCCGTGGCATACGTCACCCATGAGCCGGGTCGTCCTGCACGTCGACATGGATGCGTTTTACGCCTCCGTCGAGCAGCGCGACGACCCGCGCCTCCGAGGCTTGCCCCTCATCGTCGGCGGCCATCCCCGCCGCGGCGTCGTCCTCGCCGCTTCCTACGAGGTCCGCCGCTTCGGCGTGCGGAGCGCCATGCCCATGGCCCGCGCGCTCGTCCTCGCCCCGGATGCGGTCGTCGTCCCCCCGCGTTTTTCGGCGTACGTCGAGGCCAGCGAGCGGATCCACGCGATCTTCGACTCCATCACGCCCCTCGTCGAGCCCCTCTCCCTCGACGAGGCCTTCCTCGACGTCACCGCGTCCCGCGCGCTCTTCGGCACGGGCGAGGCCATCGCGTCGCACGTTCGCGCGAGGATCGCGGCCGAGCTTCACCTCCCGGCTTCCGCGGGCGTCGCCTCCTCGAAGCTCGTCGCCAAGATCGCCTCGGACCTCGCCAAACCGAACGGACAACGTACGGTCGCCCCCGAGGACACCACCTCGTTCCTCGCGCCCTTGCCCGTCTCGCGCCTGTGGGGCGTGGGCCCCAAGACCGAAGAGATCCTCCTCGCGCAGGGCCTTCGCACCATCGGCGACGTCGCCGCCCGCGACCCGGCCTCGCTCGCGGCCCTGCTCGGCAAGCTCGGCCCGCTCGTCCACGCCCTCGCCACCGGCCATTGCGACGACCGCCCCGTCGTCCCCGATCGTGAGCAAAAGAGCCTCGGGGCCGAGGACACCTTCGAGGAAGACCTCCAGGGCATCGGCGCCCTCGCCCCCCACGTCCACGCCCAGGCCCTTCGTGTGGGCCGACGCCTGCGCCGCGCGGGCCTCGTCACGCGTGCCGTGGTCCTCAAGGTCAAGCTCTCTGACCACACCCTCGTCACGCGCCGCACGACCCTCGACGAGCCCACCGACGACGGAAACCTCCTCCACCGCGCCGCCCTCGCCCTGCTCGACGGCCTCCCGCTCTCGCGGCGCGTCCGCCTCACGGGCGTCTCGGCCCAGGATCTCGGCCGCGGCGGCGGCCAGCTCCCCCTCTTCGACGAGGGCGCGAAGCGCTCGAAACGCTTGAACCAGGCCCTCGATCGCATCGCCGACCGCTTCGGCCCTGCCGCCGTCGTCCCGGCCGACGTCGCGGGCCTCGGCCGCAAACGCTGAACCTCTCGCTTGTCATTCGACCTCGAAAAGACTAAGGCCGAGCCCATGTCCGCCGAGACCCTCGATGTATCCCGCGGCGCGCGACGGGCTTTCGTCAGCTCGCGCCTCGGCTCACTCCTCGCCGTGGCTCCGCTCGGCGTCTGGACCGTGAACCACGTATGGGACAACCTCTCGGCCTTCCAGGGCGCCGAGGCGTGGCAAACGTCCGTCACCGAGCATCCCCACCCCGTCGCGCACGCCGCCACCCTCGCCGTCGTCCTCTTGCCCCTCCTGATCCACACGGTCTGGGGCATCGGCCGGCTCCGCTCTGTGCGGCCGAACAACCAGCGGTACGGCTACTTCGCGAACTTCCGTTACCTCCTCCAGCGCGCGAGCGCCGTCGGCGTGATGTTGTTCCTCGGCGCGCACATCTGGCTCGCCATGCTCCGCCCGCGCCTCCTCCTCGGCCATGCCGAAGCTTTCGCCGACATCACGCACGAGATGCACCACCACGGGCCCACGCTCATGGTCTACCTCCTCGGCACCCTCGGCGTCGCCTACCACCTCGCCAATGGCATCGGCACCTTCGCCATGGGCTGGGGCCTCGCCGCGAGCAAGAAGTCGATCCGCACGATCGAGCGCCTCTCGTACGTCTTCTTCGCCGTCCTGC
The DNA here is from genome assembly GCA_031374535.1 of Polyangium sp. (in: bacteria). Taxonomy (GTDB): domain Bacteria; phylum Myxococcota_A; class Polyangia; order Polyangiales; family Polyangiaceae; genus Polyangium. The sequence continues at coordinate 1,027 of JANMGF010001671.1, read as the reverse complement.
TCGTCATGTCCTGGGGCGCGATTTACGCCCTGTGGCGCGCCGGCGCCTGATTCCTTCCTCTTCCCGCCCCAGCGGGAAAATCCGCCGTCGATCGCATCCACGCATTCAGGTTGTCATGGGCCCGGCCGCTCCGTTAGGGTGGCTTTGGCCTACCCATGAACCTTACACGCTTGCGCTCGTCCCTTGCTTCTTCGTTGTTCCTCCTCGCGCTCGCCGCCGCCGCGCCCTCGTGCTCCGGCGAGGCGGCTCCGGTGAAACCCGCGGCTTGCGCTTGTGGCCCGAGCGAGGCTTGTATCGCTTCGGCCTGCGTCGACGTCGCCCGCGCCGACATCACCCGCGGCTGTAACCCCCTCACCCCGCTCGCGGACCCGGCGTTCGTCGAGCAGGATCCCGTACCGGCCGCCGAATGTATGTTCCCCTGGCCCTCCGACGTCTTCACGGTCCCCGCCAGGACGGAGACCGGCAGGAGCCTCGCCTACGACCCCGAAATCGTCCCCAAGAACGCCTCGTTCGAGGCCTTCCCCGCCGCCGACTACAATCGTTTCGACGGGTTCTCGCCCAATGCGCAGATCCGCTTCCTTTTCCCGGCGGGCGTCGATCCCAAGGACCTCGCCCCCATCGACAATCTCCCGCGATCGTTGGCTGACGATAGCCCCACGGTCCTCCTCCAGGCGGAGACCGGCGAGCGCTGGATCCATTTCGCCGAGGTCGACGCCCGCGCCCCCTCCCCCGATCGCCAGGCCGTCTTCGTGCGCCCCATGAAACGGATGGACTTCGGCGCGCGGTACGTCGTCGCCGTCCGTAACTTGAAAGACGCCGCCGGCAAACCGCTCGAGCCCACCCCCGTCTTCCGCGCCCTGCGTGACGGCCTGCCCACTGATTTGCCCGAGATCGAGGCGCTCCGCCCGCAGTACGATACCCTCTTCGCCGACCTCGAAAAGTCCGGCATCGCTCGCGAGAGCCTCCAGCTCGCCTGGGACTTCACCACGGCCTCGAACGAGATGCTCACCGCCGACGCCCGGCACAT
>JANMGF010001622.1:0-1168 GCA_031374535.1 Polyangium sp. (in: bacteria) | reverse complement strand
TGGTGCCGACCTCGACCAGCACGCAGCCTGACTGGCGCATCACGTCGGGCACGCGGAAACCTCCGCCGATCTCCACGAGCTCGCCCCGCGACACGACGACGGGCCTTCCCGCCGCGAGCGCGCCCAGCATCAGCAGCACCGCCGCCGCGTTGTTGTTCACGACGAGCGCAGCCTCGGCGCCCGAGAGCTCCACGAGCGCATCCTCGGCGAACGCGCCACGACGCCCGCGCCGGCCCGTCGCGAGATCGATCTCGATCGACGTGTACCCCGCCGCCGAGGAAGCAAGCGCTTCCGCAGCACGCGCGCCGAGCGGGGCACGGCCGAGGTTCGTGTGCAGCACGACGCCTGTCGCGTTGATCACCCGCCGCGCGCGTGTCCGGAGCGTTCGCTCGGCGATCGCCGACACCCGCGCCGCCACGTCCTCCACCGAGGGACACGGCGCGCCGCTCCGCACGGCCTCCCGCGCCTCCTCGATCAAACGCCGCACGAGCCGCGTCGAGGCCGCGACCCCCAGCCGCCGTTTGGCCTCCGCGACGGACGGATCCGCGAGGACGCGGTCCACCCGTGGGATGCCCCGCAGATCAACGCCGGCCCTGCCTCGCGTTTCCTCCTCGCCCATCGGCTGCTACATCTACCTTCTCCGCGCTCTTTCTCCCCTTCTTTTTGCACACACGCGGCCTCGCATTGCTCGCGCCGGGCGGGGCCGATGAGGAGACGATGCGAACGTACCGCCCCTCGTGGCGCGGCGGCTTGCTCGCTGCCCTGGCTCTCGCGAGTGCACTCGCGCCCCACACCGCGTCTGCCGGATGGCCTCCGCCGCCCGACGCCACCGCGGCGGACATGGCCGATCCCGCGAACTGGCCCAACGATCCGGGCTACGGCCACGCGATCGATCGTGACGGGCAGTGGAACTACTTCTCGTTCCTGCCTCCGCCTGCGCCGGGCGTGACCCGCCGCGCCGGCGAGCTCGCCTCCGGCATGAGCATCGATCTCGCGTGGCGGATCTCGATCGGCGATCCACGCGTCGTCATCGCGATCACGGACAGCGGCATCCTCTGGGAGAAGCCCGACCTCCTCGACAAGGCCTACCTGAACCGCGGCGAGCTCCTCACGCACAAGCCCCTCGGCGAGGGCGGCATCCCCTGCGGCGGCGCCGGTGATCTCGCCG
>JANMGF010001554.1:0-5149 GCA_031374535.1 Polyangium sp. (in: bacteria) | reverse complement strand
ATCGTATACCCGCCGGTGACGAAAGCAAAACCTCGCAGCCCCGGGCGCGCGAAGAGGTCGTCGCCGAACCAGTGGGTCGCGCGCGCCGCGACCGAAAACGGCACGAAGGACGTGCCTTCCCGCGGCGTCGGGCCCTCGCCGAGGAAGGCCCAGCCGAGGCGGAGGCCGAGGGTCGTGTCGTCATGGAGGAGGCGATCGTATCCGAGGATGATGCGTGTCGGTCCAGGTCCGATCGAGAGGGGCGTGTTCGTGTGGACCGGCGTGCCCGTGTATTGCTCCCCGTCCGCGCGGTAGCAGGCGTGCCCCTCGTTTTCTTGCGAATACAGGCTACATGCGCCGGCCGTCGGCACGACGCCGAGGGCTTGTTCGACGCCCAGGGAAACCCAGTTTTTGCGCCGATCGGCCCGCTCGCAGAACCCGCGCCAGCTACACGTGGAGCCGCCCTCGCAATCGGCGTCGGACTGGCAGGCGATCTCGACGACGCGTTCGCTCGGGCAGCCGAGCAATCCGGCGGGGCAATCGGCCGGATCGGGGCATTTCGCGCCGCTGCCTTCGCCCGGTTCGAGCGCCGTGTCGTGCTTGATCGTCACGAGGTAGGGCCGGGCGCGGGAGGCGCCGGTGGCGATCACGCGGCCTTCGGCGTCGTGGACGCGGATGTAATAACGAAGATCCCCGGTGACGGTGCTGATCTCCAGGCAAGGAATCGCGCCCTCGTACCGCGGGCCATTTCGGCGGAGCTCGAGGGCCGTCCAGTCGGGATCTCCCCAGAGGCGGTAATGCACGAGGACGCGGCGGGCGCGGAGGGCGATGTCGATCGGGAGCTCGGTCGAAAGGGGGACGGCGCGCAGGATGCCTTGCTCGGCGCTCCGCTCCAGGGTCGGGTTGTGCAGGACCTCGGGGCCCATGGAGCCCCGATCCTCGGCAGGCTCGGCGGCCCTGGGTGAGCCCGGGAGCGCGGCGAGCACGAGCGCGGCGATGGCGAGGGACCCTTTCGGGCCGCTCATTTCGCTCCTCCCGCGGGTTTGGCCTCCTCGGCCGTTGGTTTCTTTTCCAGGATCCGGAACTCGACGCGCCGATTTTTGGTGCGACCTTCCTCCATGGTATTGTCGGCGATCGGTTTGTCCGATCCATACCCCTTCGGCGCGAGCCGCGCGCGGTGGATCCCGCGCCGGACGAGCCATTCGACGACACGTTCGGCGCGCTCCTGCCCGAGCTTTCGGTTCACGTCCGGCGGGCCGGTGTCGTCCGTGTGGCCTTGCACCTCGACCCGCACGACCTCGGGGTGCGCCGCCAGCACCCGCGCGACCTCGCCGAGCACGCCGTCGCTCTCGGCGCGCAAGATGGCCGTCCCCGTCTCGAATTGCACCTCTTGCGAGAGGACGATTTCCTGCGAGGCGAGGGTGGCGACGGGCTCGGGATCCGGCTCCTTCGGCATCGGACAACCCTTGCCTTGGGGCGGCTTCGGGCCGGGTTCCGTGGGGCAGGCGTCTTTCTTGTCGGGCACGCCGTCGCCGTCCGTGTCCTTGGGGCAGCCGTGGGTCTTGCGCACGAACGTGGCCTCCCCCGCGGCGCGCGGGCAAGCGTCGTTCTCGTCGGGGATCGCGTCGCCGTCGCGATCGGGCGGAGGCTCGGGGCAGCCGTGGAGAAGGGGATCGGGCGATTCGACGCCGACGAGGTCGAGACATGCGTCGTTTTTGTCCGGAATGCCGTCGTTGTCCCGGTCGGGAGGAGGCTTGGCTTTTTCGGGCGCATACCCGAGGAGCGCGAGCACCCGGACATCCGCGCTTCCCGCGCCGTCGCCGAGCCCAGGGCCCAGGGCGAGCCCCACTTCGAGGGGACCGCCGTTGATGCGATAATGCCCCGTGACGAGCGCTTGCCCCGCTGTCGCGCGGGGATCCAAGAGGCGCGCGCCGCCGAGGAAGGGCAGCTCGGCCGAGAGCTCGCCGCCGATCACGAGGCTCCGCGCCCCGTCCACGAAAAAACCAGCCGCGAGGCCAAAGGTGAGCGAGGTGCCCACGCGCGTCGGCAAGAGCCCCGGCAGCGCCACGGCCGGCCGTGTCCGCAAGCCGCCTGAAAAAGCCCCGTGGAGCCGTTTGCCCGTGCCCTCCGCGACCAGCGCCAGACGCCCACGCACCGCGCCGTCCCCCGCGTACCCGTCCGTGCCCGTCGGCAACCAGAGCGACGCCGCGACCCCGAGCGCTGCGCCCTCGCCCTTCTCGTCGAGCCCTCCCGCGAGCCGCACCCGCGCCCCCAGCCGCACGTCCCCGAACGCCGCGCCCACGCCCGCCCGCGGAAAGGCGTCCCCCGAAGGCGGCGCGCTGCCCGCCTGCGTGATCGAGAAGGGCACGTCGAGCGAGAGCGTGGCGCGGTAAAAGAGCGAGATCGAGGCGAGCGCGTGGAAAAAGGTTTGATCCAGAACGACCGGATCGAGCTCCTCCGCGGCACTCCGCAAAACGAGCGGGCCGCGGGCGTAATCCACGACGAGGCGCGCCGAGGGCAGCAGGTGGCCGCGGACGTCGGCGTGCTCGACGACGAACGAAAGGTCCCCGGCCGGCGCAGGTTCGAGGGCGAGCGAGGGGGTCTCGTCGGCCGCGGCGAGGCCCGCCGATCCCAGCACGAGGGCTGGAATCAGCAGGGCAAGGAGGCGCGGCCCGGGCGTCACGGCCGGCGACGGTAGGCCCCCGCGCGTAAATCCGTCAAGCGCGACGGGCCCTTGCTGTCCTTGCCGTCCTGGCCTTGCCGCGTGTATGACTCCGGGGTGTCCCCGGTCCTGCACGAACGAAGGCTCCAGAGCGCCGCGCGTCTGCTCTTCGTGACCGCCCTCGCCCTCGTTTGCGCCGCGCCCTTCGTGACCGGGGAGCTCCCCGTCGCCGAGGCCAAGGAGGCCCGGGGCAAGGCCCCGAAGAAGGCCGACAAAAAGCCCGCCGGCAAGGGCGTCTTCGAGCACGGCTGCCGCGTGCAGAGCCCGCAGAAGTTCCTCGAGCGGCGCACGTTCGTCACGAAGGGCATCGTCGACGGCGGAAAACACGCCGCGGCGGTCCGGTACCTCGCGACGCACTACGGCAACGTCGGCGACGACCTCACGCGCAGGCTGAACCCGAAGGGCGCGTTGCCCCAGGCCGTGACCGTGAAGTTCATGGGCCTACCCGTGTCGGTGCACGCGTTGGTCGCCCCCGCGCTCGCGTGCGTCGAGAAAAAGATCAAAAAGAGCTGCACCGGCGCCGCGCGGTACACGCCCCGCGCCGTCGGAGGGTTTCGCGGGGCAAACACCTACCGCGGCCTCGAGATCTCGAACCACCTCTTCGGCGTCGCGCTCGACGTGGATCCCGACCGAAACCCATGCTGCGGCTGCGTGGACCCCTGGCCGAGCCACCCGAAATGCAAGCAGAAGGCGAAATCGCCCTACGATCGCGCGTCCATGCCGAAATGCTGGATCCGCGCCTTCGAGCGGTTCGGCTTCGACTGGCTCGGCCACGACGCCCTCGAGGACACGATGCATTTCGAGTTCCTCGGGGACCCGGATCGAATCAAGAAGTAGGGATCAGAGCCCCACGCAGGGATCGTCGGACGCCGGGGCGCTCGGGTTTGGCGCGTACGTACGGCAGGCCTCGGCGCGATCGATACACGCCTCGATCATCCTGGTCCAGCCGGTGCGCTTTTCGAAGGACGTCTTGCGGTACGTGTCGAGCAGGGAGGTGCCGTTTTCCCGGAGCAGGAGATCGTAGGGGTTGCCCCAGAGCACGCTGAGGCCGCCGAGCCGCGCGCCGCTCGACGGCTCGACGCGCTGGGCCTCGACGACGAAGGGGCTCCTTGCGCCAAAGCCAACGAGGCGGCGATACTGGCCGCCATACTCCAGGTGCGCGCCCCAGGGCTCCGACGGCGTGTAAAGGTGAGGGCGGGCGATCACGGTGAGCACATTCCGCGCCGCGGCGGCCACGTCCGGATCGACGATGACCGTTCCCGAGGCGCCAGGGCTACAACGGGCGGGATCGGCGAGGCGCTCGAGCAGCGCGATGAGGTCGACCGACGCGTCGGAGGCCGTCGTGCGTGTCCGCGTGGACCTCCGTGTTCGACCGCCGGCAGAAGCGGAGGCGAGGATCCGCGCGCTGCCGCAGGCCTCGGCGAAGAGCGACGTGACCTCCTCGCAGGAAAACCCGCGGGGACGCTCGCGGCGCACGGCCTCGACGAGGCGGGCTATGGCCTCCTCGAGCTTGTGGACGCGGCGAAGATCGAGGCCGACGCTGGTGATGTTGGTGCCGACATAGGCGCGACCGGCCGTGGAGACGCCCTCGACGTAGGCGCGTACGTAATCGGTGACGACGGCCTCGACGAGCACGCGTGGGCTCGCGGCAGGGCGATCCTGCGCGATGTAGCGGAGCGCGGTGTAGGGGTGGCCGGCATTGGGCACGGTCTCGCGCGAGGCGATCATGTAATCGGCGGTGCCCGAGATCGCGGAGGCCACCTCGGCCGCGCCCATCCGGCACACGTCGAAGGCGACGACGTCGATGCGGTTCGAGGCCCCGGCTCCGTCGAGGCCCGGCCTCGTGCGAATCTCGGTCTCGATCGTCTTCGACGCCTCGGCGAGCGCGGCCTGAAGCCCGTTCAAGGACAGGCGCCGCCCGTCGCCCGAGGTCGCGTCGTCGGCGAGGCCAGCGAACGCGTCTCCATGGCCGGTGATCGTGACCCAGTAATGGCGCGCCGGGAACGCACGAATGCCTTCCACGAGGAAATCGCGCAGCGTCGCCATGTCGCTGGTATCGGTCTCGCCGAGGACCATGACGCCCGGGCCGTCGCCGTCGCCCGGCGCGCTTCCGCCCGGGGGGCGGAGCTCCTCGCGGTAAATCGAATACCGCTCGGAGGGGCGGCCGGCGTTCCCCGCGCTGTCCTCCTGGAAGGGCGCGTAATCGCGCTGGACGAGGATACGGAAGAGGGCGCTGCCCCCGAGGCCGTGCTGCCATTCCAGCGCGTCTTGATCGAACGCGGAGACGAGGTTCGGATCGAGGTCGTCGTTCGCCGCGAAGACGAGCCACGTCCATTCCGCGGTCCAGAGCGAAGGGGGCCCGCCGCGGAGCTCCGCGCTGCCCTGTTCGACGACGGGCGCCGTTTGCGCGGCGCCCCCCGTGGGGCCCGCGGGGGCGCCCGCCGCGGT
>JANMGF010001541.1:0-6095 GCA_031374535.1 Polyangium sp. (in: bacteria) | reverse complement strand
GTCGTCGGTCGCCTCGGCGATGGCGGTGAGCCTCGCCTTGGCGGCGTCGAACTTGGCTTGCACGGCGTCGAGGTGGGGTTTGACGTCGAGCTTGGCCTGCACCGTCATCTTGTCGGCTTGCGCCTTCAGGACGTCGACCTTGGCATTCCACTCGTTCATCTGGGCTTCATACTTTTGCTTGTAAAGATCACGGGTTTCCATGATGGTTTTCCTTTGTTCTGGTTGTCGCGAAGCAACGAATACGTGGCGCCGCGCTTGCTTCGAGAGGAAGGACCGATCAGCGACGACCGCATCGAGCGGGACATGGGGCGCGATCGGAATTTCGAACCGTGAACGTAACTATCTATTTCATGGCCGCAAGGCCCGAAAGCATCCGAGCGGCTCATCCGCCCCCGCAAAGCATCCGCTCCTCGAGCGGCAAGCTCCGGAACGTCTCGGGCCGCGAAAAACTCCCCGGCTCGGTGATCCTCTCCGCGAGCCGCGCATCCGCGCGCCGGATCCGCGCGTTGCTCTCGGTGGGCAAAGGCCCGGGGCAGGGGAGCAAGGCCACCATCCCCCATATCGACGGCCTCTCCTCCGGCAAGAGGCTCTCGTAAAGCGCGTGGCCAAAGACGAGGGAGACGGCCCCGCCCTCCGTGATCTCGTTTTGCACGGCAGACGCGTCCCGCGCCTCGAGCGCCTCCGCGATCACGCCCGCGCGCCCCTCGTCCGCGAGCAGGAGCAAGCTGCCCTCGTCGAGCAAGGCGAGACCATCCTGCTCACGCGTGCGCCGATCCGGAAGCGCGCTCGCCCCCTCGCCGAGCCGCGCCGCCATGGTCCGGTATTGCCGCGCGTGCAGGGCACGTTTGCTCGCCGGGAACGTGGCCCAGACGAGCGCGTTCAAAAAATCGTGCCAGCTCGAAGGGCGCGTCGGCACCCAGCCCTCGAGGTGGATCCGGGCGTCGTAAAGCGACGACGGATCCACCGGGCCGCGGCGCCGCCTCCTGCCGGGCCGCGGCGGCTGCGGGCGAAAATGAACGCCCGACGAAACGAAAAGCGCCGCGTCCACGGCCTCGACCTCTGGCCACGAGGCCGACCCCTCGAAGCGCGCCGCGGCCTCCGCGATGGGCCAGAACAGCGGGCTCTTCCGGAAAAACCATGGATCCCAGGCGACCATCCGTGTCCTAGAGTAGACCGCATCGCCTCTTCCGCGCTAGCGTGCGCCGCATGCGCCTCCTCCCCACGTTCCTGCTCCCGCCCCTCGTTGCCCTGATCGCGGCGTGCGGCGCCGCCCCGCCGCCCGTCGATCCCGAAAAAACCGGCGCGACCCCGACCGGAGCCACGACGCCCGCCGCAGAGGCCTCGACCGACACCCCGAAGGCCGAGACCAAGGTCCCCGAGGCCCTCGCCGCCGTCGTCGCCGCGCCCGACCGGGCCGACGCCGACCGCGCCCTCGACGCGGGACGCAAGCCGGCCGAGCTGCTCGCCTTCCTCGACATCCGCCCGGGCCAGCGTGTCGCCGAGATCGCCTCCGGCGCCGGCTACACGGCCGAGCTCCTCGCCCGCGCCGTCGGACCGACGGGCAAGGTGTACGCGAGCAACTCGAAGTTCATCCTGGAGAGGTTCGCGGAAAAACCCTGGGCGGAGCGCCTGCAAAAGCCCGTCATGAAAAACGTGGTCCGCGCGGACCGCGAATTCGACGATCCGCTCCCGGCCGAGGCGAAGGACCTCGACGCGGTGGTCATGGTTCTTTTTTATCACGACACGGTCTGGATGAAGACGGACCGCGATCGCATGAACAAGAACATCTTCAATGCCCTGCGCTCGGGCGGGGTGTACGGCATCGTCGATCACAGCGCGAAGGCGGGCAGCGGCACGACGGAGGCGCAAACGACGCACCGGATCGAGGAGAAGGCCTTGCGCGAGGAGGTCGAGAAGGCGGGCTTCAAGCTCGCGGGCGAGGCGAATTTCCTGCGGAACGAGAAGGACACGCGGGACTGGAACGCCTCGCCCATGAAGGCGGGCGAGATGCGGGGGACGAGCGACCGGTTCGTGCTGAAGTTCGTGAAACCCTAGAGCTTCTTCAGCAAAAGCTCATTCACGCGCTCGGCGTTCGCCTTTCCGGCGGACGCCTTCATCACCTTGCCGACGAAGAAGCCGAGGAGCTTGGTATTGCCCTCCTTGTACCGCTTCACCTCGTTCGGGCTGTCGGCGAGGACCTTGTCCACGAGCGGCTCGAGCGCGGAGGCGTCCGAGACCTGGTGCATTCCCTTCCGCTGAACGATCGCGCGCGGGCCCTCACCGCCTGCGATCATGTCGGCGAGCACCTCTTTCGCGATCGTCGGGGTGATCGTGCGGTCGTCGATGAGCGAAGCGAGCTCGCCTAGGGCCGCGCCACCAAAAGGAAGGGCGCTCGGCTTCTTGCCGTCGAGCTTGCGGGCGAGCTCGTTCACGACGAGGCTCGCCACGGTCTTGGGGCCCGGGTGCGCGGCGACGGCCGCATCATAGAAGGCTCGTAGATCCGCGTCCTCGGCGAGGACAATGGCATCTTCGCGGCCAAGACCCCGGGACTCGAGCGCAACGGCCATCGCCCGCGCCTCCGCGGAAAGTTTTCCGATTCGCTCCTCGGGGCTCGTCCGTACGGCCTTGGCCTCGTCCTCCTTCGCCTTCTTGCCCCGCCCGGCCTCCTGCTTCGGATCGGCGATCTTCGCCCACGAATCCTTGAGCGAGACCGTACGATTGAAGACGGGCGCGCCGGGCTTCGAATCGATGGGATCGACGAAGAAGTAGCCCTGCCTCTCGAACTGGAAATGCGCTCCGCCCTCGACTGCGGCGAGGACCGGCGCGACGAGCGCGTCAGGGATCACGACCAGCGAGGCGGGGTTGATCTGCGACTTCCAGTCCTGGCCCTCCTCCACGAGATCCGGCCGCTCCTCGCGGAAGAGCCTGTCGTAAAGGCGCACCTCGACCCGGACCGCGTGCGGCGCGCTCACCCAGTGGAGGGTGCCCTTGACCTTCCGGCCCGCGGCAAGACCGTCGCGCGACGTCGGATCGTACGTGCAACGCAGCTCGGTCACCTCGCCCGTCGCCGGATCCCGCACGACGCCCGTACACGTCACGACGTACGCATGACGGAGCCGGACCTCGCGGCCCGGCGCGAGGCGGAACCACTTGTCGGGCGGATCCTGCATGAAATCGTCACGCTCGATGAAGATCTCGCGCGAAAAAGGGACCTTGCGGGGGCCGCCGCGGCCGGGGTCGTCGGTGAAGAGCGGCGCGTCGAGCTCCTCGACCTTGCCCTCGGGGTAGTTCTCGAGGACCACCTTGAGCGGCCGGAGCACGGCCATCGCGCGGCCGGAGCGGCGGTCGAGATCGGCGCGGATGCAGGCCTCGAGTTTCTCGACCTCCACCGTGCTGTTCGTCTTGGCGACGCCGATCTCCTCGCAAAGATTGCGGATCGCCTCGGGCGTGACGCCACGACGGCGCAGACCCGCGAGGGTGGGCAGCCGCGGATCGTCCCAGCCACGCACCACGCCGCCCTTCACGAGCTCGAGCAGCTTGCGTTTGCTCATCACGGTGAACGTGAGGTTCAGCCGGGCAAACTCGTATTGCCGCGGACGCGCGGGGACGTCGACGTTCTCCACGAACCAGTCGTAGAGCTCGCGGTTGTTCTCGAACTCGAGCGTGCAGATCGAGTGCGTGATGCCCTCCAGCGCGTCCGAGAGGCTGTGGGCGAAATCGTAGAGCGGATAGATGCACCAGGCGTCGCCCGTGCGGTAGTGATGCGCGTGTTTGATGCGGTAGATCGGCCAGTCGCGCATCTTCATGTTGGGCGAGGCGAGGTCGCCCTTCATCCGCACGACGTGCGCGCCCTCGGCGAACTCGCCTTTGCGCATGCGCTCGAAGAGGTCGAGGTTCTCCTCCACGGAACGATCGCGGTAAGGGCTCGGCCGGCCCGGCTCGTTCACGGTGCCGCGATAATCGCGGATCTCGGCCTCGTTCAGGCTGTCGACGTACGCCTTGCCCTTCCGGATGAGCTCCACCGCGAACGCGTAGAGGCGCTCGAAGTAGTCGGACGCGTAGAACATCTTGTCGGCCCAGTCGAAGCCGAGCCAGCGCACGTCACGCTGGATGTTCTCGACGTACTCGACGTCCTCCGTCGTCGGGTTCGTGTCGTCCATGCGCAGATGGCAGACGCCGCCGAACTCGCGCGCGAGGCCGAAGTTCGTGCAGATGGACTTGGCGTGGCCGATGTGGAGGTAGCCGTTCGGCTCGGGCGGGAAGCGGGTCACCACCAACGCAAGGCGTCCCTTCTCGAGGTCCTCTGCGATGATGGCCCGGATGAAGTTCTGGGCTGCGCTGTCGTCGCGCTCTTCCGGGCGTCGGGTGGGGGTCGTCACGGTGGGCTCTCCAGATGAGTCGGGGAGCGGAACCTACCGCAAGGATCCGCGCTTTGCTAGCCTCGCTCGAGGCGATGGACGACGTCCTCGACCGCGGCCGCGATGTCTTCGGGCACCTCTTCCTGCAGGAAGTGCCCCGCCTGGGTGGTCGTGACGGACGCGCGAGGCAAGGCGCGCTGGTGCCGCGCGAGGGCCTTGCCGAGGATGGGATCCCGCTCGCCCCAGACGAGCGCCACCGGGCCCTGAAAGCCTGTGATCCACGCCTCGACGCGGCGGAGCGCCGGGATGCTCGGGTGATCGGGGCTGTCGGGGACCATGCGGGCCAGGGCGAGGGGTCCCACGCGGTCGCCGAGGCTCCGCAGAGGGAACGTGTACGCGCGGGCCGTGACGCCGCGGATCGAACGGCGATCCCCCTGGGCGATGGCGAGCAGGTTCTGCGGGAAGCCGAGGCCACGGAAGACGAGGTCACTCACGACGGGCACGCGGGCGAAGCGGTGGAACAAGGTTCCGCGGGGGTGCGACGGGACAAGCACGGAGGTGTTGGCAAGGACGACAGCAGAGACGCGATCCGACACGAGCGACGCGGCGAGGACCCCGATCGGCCCGCCCCAGTCCTGCGCGACGAGCACGAGGTCCCGCAGGTCGAGGGCCGTGACGAGCTCGGCCACGGCTTCGGCGTGGCGCTCCACAGCGTGATCCTCGAGGCGGGCGAGCCTGTCGGAGAGGCCAAACCCGAGCAAGTCGGGCGCGATACAGCGTAACTCGGGCAGCTGGGCGATGACCTTGCGCCAGAGGAACGACCAGGTGGGGTTGCCGTGAACGAACAGGACCGGGCGCGCACGCTCGGGGCCGTGGTCGACGAAGTGCACGCGTTTGCCCGTGTCGGGACCACGCTCCAGGCGGTAGGCGCGGCGGCGCAGGGGCATTTCGGAGGCGAGGAAGCCGGGGAGGGGAGGCGGGGGCGCGAAGGGCATGGAGAGGCTCCGGAAGCTTGCTTCCTCGAAGCGATAGCCCGAGAGATCCGCGAAATGCAAGGGAAACTCGAAGGGCCGAGGGCCATGACGTTGGCCCCGTGGCGCGCTGTCGGCTACGAACGGCAGGGCGTGATCTCGCGTCGATCCCTGCTCCTTGGCCTCGCGGGCGCGGGCTCTCTTGCCGCGGCGACGCTCGTCGCCCTCGGTCGCGGCGGGCGCGTGGCTCGTTTGCCGGATCCGCTCGGCCCGCTCGTGTTTCTCAGCCCGCGTTTTCCCGCGAGCTTCGGCGTCCGGCGGGTGTTCATCGATCCCGGCCACGGCGCCGCGGGCAACACCGGCAACCGCTCGTGTTTTTGTCGGGAAGAGCAGGACTTCACGCTCGCCGCGGGCCGCGCGCTCGCCGAGCACCTGCGGGCGACGGGGGTCTTCGAGGTGCGGCTCGCCCGCGAGGGCCCCGTCCCGGTGGAATACCGGGCCCGCGTGGAGGAGGCCGAGGCGTGGGGCGCCGAGGTCTTCCTGAGCCTGCACTCGGACATTCGAGGACAAACGGGCGAACGATGGATCCCCGAGCCTGGTCGTGAATGCGTGGTGAACCTCGGGGCGCCGGGTTTTTCGGTGCTCTGGTCGGACGAGGGGGAGCCGCCGCTCGCCCGGGCGCGCCATGCCCTCGCGCGTGCGGTCGCGCGCCGCATGCGTGAGGCTGGGTTCTGGGCGTACGGGGGCGTGGAGTACGGGGACCTCT
>JANMGF010001515.1:0-9819 GCA_031374535.1 Polyangium sp. (in: bacteria) | reverse complement strand
ACCGCGGGACCCCCGGGGCCCCGAGCCCGATTCGAGCTCGTGGCCCATGGTGTCGACGCTGGGTTCGTCGCTCGCGCTCAGTCGTGGTACCAGTCGGCGCCGCAGTCACCGATCTCGTCGAAGGCGAAATCGCGGCCGCCGATGTTGAGCCTCACCCGGCGGAAATCGAGGTCGCCGCCGTAGTCGGAGCCGTCGCAGAACTCACCGGCGTAGTCATCGAGCCCGATCTTCGCCTCCCAGATGTTGCCGCTGAGCTGGCGCGCGTAGTAGCCGTCGATGCCGACGTCGCTGAAGTACTCGTCCTGGTCGTACCACCCGCCCCCGCCGCCGCAGGTCGCGTCGCCCGTGAGGAACGCGTAGATCTCGAGCTGGTCCTCGCCGCATTCACCGATCATCTCGAACCGGCAGTGGAGCTCGTCTCCATCGAAGCAGATGTCGACGTCGTCGATCCGATAGTCATCGAAGCCGCCGCTGTAGCCGCCGCCGTAGCCGCCCCCGTAGCCGCCATTGCCGCCGTAGCCGCCGCTGTAGCCGCCCCAGCCGCCGTCGTCGAAGTACCCGCCTCCGAACCTGCCGCCGTACCCGCCGCGATGCCCGTAGCCGCCGCGGTATCCATAGCCGCCGCTGTGTCCGTATCCACCACGGTATCCGTATCCACCACGGCCTCCGTACCCACCATCCCCGTCACCAGCGACTGCCTGCCCGGCGCCGAGCAACAGCATGGCAGAAGCGAACGCAGCGGAAAGGACGCGGAAAGACTTCTTCATGAAAACCCCCTTTATCGGTTCTGTTGCCTCTTCTCGCGCTAGAAATCGGCGGAGAAGGGCCGGCGTCTCATTACACCAAGCAGCGGCTCGCCGGCCGTGCCGCGCGCCATACCGCATTGCAAAGCCGTGGCCGCGGCATCGACGCAGCGAGGTCGTTCGGAAGCGTGCGTTATGGGGTCGCACACCCGCCCCGCGGACGGCCCTCGAGCGTATTTCGGTCCGGGGACGGACGCGGGCCGTGCAGCAAGCATCCATGACGCCCCGAGCGCGCCGCGCATTGGAATGGTGGACGGAGCATTGCGCCGTGCGCGAACCTCCGCGATAGCCCGGACGCTCGGGCGCGCGCGGCTCCTCTGTTCCTCGCCCTCGGCCCTCGGTGCCCGCCGCCACGACAGTCAACAAAACATTGCCCGCGACGGAAAACCGTGGCAAGAGCGTCGGCCTCGTGGCAAAAAACCCAAGCATTTTTCGAGATTATCGCGGCCTCGTGCAGCTCGAGATCGCGACGGCCGAGGATCTCGAGCAGATTCACGATCTCCCGCCGGCACGCTGGTCCTCGACGAGCGTCCCGGTAGAGCAGCTCCTCTGCGACCAGGCCTTGCTCCGTTACGTCGACGTCGACGGCAATGGCCGCATTCGCGTGCAGGAGCTCCTCGCCGCGCACGATTGGCTCCGGGCGCGCCTCAAGAATACGCGCCGCATTACCGATCGCACCGACACCGTCCACCTCGACGACCTCGATGCCTCGCAGCCGGACGCCGCGCGCCTCCGCTCGCTCGCTCGCAAGCGGATCAAGGCGAGCGGGCAGGCGGCGGGGCCCGGCGCCACGCTCTCGCTGGCCGACATTCGCGCCTTCCGCGACGGTTATGCGAAGAAGTTCCCGAACGGGGACGGCAGCGTGACCCCTCTGCAGATCGAGGACGCGGCCATGTCGAGCCTCGCGGCCATGGTCATCGAGGCGACGGGAGGCGCGAAGGATATTTCCGGCGACCTCGGCGTGAGCGAGTCGAAGCTCGACGGTTTCCTCGCGCTCGGGCGCGCGCGGCTCGCCTGGGAGGCGGAGGGCATGCTCCCCGCAGGTGAAACCACGAGCGCCGTGCTTCCGTTCGGCGCCGAGACCGCGGCCGCCTTCAAGGTCGTGGACGGCCTCGCGGCCAAGCTCGAGCAGTTCTTCGCGCAGTGTGATCTGCTCGGACAGGGCCCGGCTGCCGAGGAGCGGCTCGCGGTCAAGCTGGAGACGCTCGCGCCGCTCGACGTGAAAGACGCCGCCGCGATCCGGGGCTTCTTGCGCGAAGCCGCGCTCGGGCGGCCGAACGCGGCGGGCGTGCTCGACCTCCACGGATGGATCAACCCGCTCTTCGCGGCCGAAGCGCAACGATTCTCGGTCGATGTCTTGCCGCGCGCGCTCGGCGAGCCTGGGCCCGTCCAGAGGATCGATCGCAAACGCTGGGACGAGGTCCGCGCGCGATTCGAGCCGTATCGGGCGTGGCAAACGAAGAAGCCGGTCGCGATGCCGGGCGGGCTCGCGGGCGCGGAGCTCTGCGCGCTGCTCGACGGCCCCCTGCCCGAGAAGCTGCGCGCGCTGGTGCAGGAGGATCAAAAGGCCTCGGCGGAGCTCGTGGGGCTCTCGGATCTCGAGAAGCTCGCGCTCCTGCAGCGGTGGATCCTGGATCTCGCGAACAACATGGTCAGCTTTCCCGCGCTTTTTTCGGTCGGGGAGCGGTGCTTGTTCGAGGTGGGCACGCTCGTGCTCGACGGCCGTGAGATCAACCTCTGCGTCCGCGTCCTGGACAAGGCCGAGCACAAGCCGATCGCGGAGACGAGCAACGTGTTCGTCGCGTACGTGGATCTCGATCGGAAAGAGGACGACCAGGCGAGGACGATGTACATCGCCGCGGGCGTCACGTCGGGCTCGAGGCGCGGCATTGGCGTGGGCAAGCGGGGCGTGTTTTACGACCGCGACGGCAAGGAATGGGACGCCAAGGTGACGGACGTGATCGTCAAGCCCATTTCCATCCTGGAGGCGGCGGTGGCGCCTTTCGTGAAGCTCTACGACCTCGCCGCCGACAAGATGACGAAGCTCCTCGGCTCGAGGCTCGAGGGCGCGGAGAAAGGCATGACCGAGCAGGTCGACACGAAGGTCGGCGCCCTGCCTCTCGCGCCCGCAGCGCCCGTCGCGGCCGTCGCGCCCGCAGCGCCCGCAGCGCCGCCACCTGGAGGGCTCGGAGGCACCCTCGTCGGCGGCGGCATCGCGTTCGCAGCCCTCGGCTCGGCGGCGGCGTTCGCGCTCCAGACGCTCGCGAACATCAACCCGATCAACGCGCTGCTCGGCATCAGCGGCGTCGTGCTCGTGGTGATGACGATTTCGGGCTTCTTCGGCTGGCTCAAGCTCCGCAAGCGCGACGTATCGACGATGCTCGAGGCCTCGGGCTGGGCGTTCAACGTCCGCATTTACCTCCGGCGCAACCTGAGCCTTCGGTTCACGCGCGTGCCGCCGCTGCCGGAGTGGAGCGTCCGCCGGCGCAGCGTCCTGCCCGTCTTCATCTCGGGCGAGGAGCGGGCGCCCGTGGGCCGTATCCTCGTGCCCCTCGTCCTCGTCCTCGTCGCCGTGGCGGTCGTGGTGCATTACCGCGAAAATATCGTGGGATGGCTTCACAATTTGTTCCGCATTTGAGCAGACTTTCGACAGGCCCGCCGCGTAGCCATTTACGCGACCGTGAAAGAGCAAGTGCGCCCATCCTTCGGGCTTGACACGGGTCGGCACTCGTCGTCTCCTGTCCATCCTGGCGCTGCGCTTCATTGGGAGCGCCTTCTTTCTTAAACGAGGAACTAAGGCATGAACACACTTGCGAAGTTTGCTGGCATTGCGCTCACCGCGGGTCTCGTCGGTTGTGGAGGCGGGGGCGAGGGTGGGGAATCGGTCGATCAGGCGCTGCTCGCGCAATACCGCGCGGCCGTTCCCAGCGAGACGCAGCTCATGGCGTCCGCGCCGACGGCCTCGAGCGCGGCCAAGGTCGGCGATCCGGCGATCTACCCCGGGGGCTCGGCGGAGATCGTGCTCGGGATCAACGGCTCGATCGGGCACATCGTCGAGAGCTTGAAGTTCGTCGTGAGCATCGAGCCGACGATCTACAACAGCGAGACGAAGGAGTTCTTCTGGGGCCCGTACAAGAACGAGGACGGATTCGGGACGATCGCCGCGTACATCAAGGACGCGGGCGAGGGAGAGGACTTCCGCTACCATTACGCGATCCTGCGCGGCAAGGACAACGACGTGAACGGGCTCACGCCCGTGATCTGGGGCGGCTCGAACCCGGATCCCGACACGAAGGAGCATGGCTCGGGCATCACGCTCTGGGATTTCGAGGCGAATCACGCGTTCGAGAAGGCGAACAACCCTGATTTCGCGAGCCTCGCGCTCGATCGCGGCCGCTTCGTGGCGGTGTACGGCAAGAACGCGACGGACAAGGGTGACCTCACCCTCGTCTTCGCGGCCCTGCGTGGCTTCGTGTCCAGCGACAAGCCCGACGCGATGCCCGGGGATCTCGATTACCTTTACGGCGGCCTCGACGACGGCACGACCAAGATCGATTTCGTCGACTGGGCGAGCGCCTTCGACGTGGACGAGGATCCGATGAAGGCCCTGCCCGAGAACGTCGGCGTGCGCCTGGCGTTCGTGAACGAGGGCCAGGGGCGCGCCGAGGCGCAGGCCTCCGGCGGCGATCTCGCCTCGGGCCAGGTGGCGGACGTGGTCGAGTGCTGGGACAATGCGCTCGCGCAGAGTTATTTGTCGTTCAAGACCTCGACGAACGGCGTCGAGGACGGCGCGGTCTCGGAGGGCGATATGGCGAGCTGCGGCGCCTTCCAGTCGTCCTTGTCGGAGATCGGCGTGCCCGCGCTCGCGGACGTGCCCGCGGACCTCAAGGCCGCGCTCGATCAGCTCGCGACGACCGGCGTGCCCCAGGAGTGATCCGGCGGCAAAGGAACGATTGAAACAAGGGGCTCGGCCGACCGCCGGGCCCCTTTTGTTTTTGTCAGCTCTTCGCGGCGGCGATCACGGTCGAGGCGTGCTCCTTCGGGTCCACCTCGAGCCAGACGTGCTTGATTTTACCGTCCTTGCCGATCAGGAACGATTGCCGCGCGGCGAACAGGCCGGCGCGGAGCGGCACGCGGAATGCCTTGGCCACGGAGCCGTCCGTGTCCACCACGAGCGGGAACGGCAGGTGGTGTTTGTCGATGAACGCCTTGTGGCTCTCGGCGTCCTGCGTCGAGACGCCATACACCTCGAGCCCGGCGGCCTGGATGTCGGCCCAGCCATCCCGCAGGCCCTGCGCCTGGAAGGTGCAGCCGGGCGTATCGTCCTTGGGGTAGAAATACACGAGCACCTGCTTGCCCGCGAGGCTCGAGAGCTTGATCTCCTTGCCGTCCGTGAGCTTCAGCGTGACGTCGGGCGCGGCATCTCCCGCCTCGAGCGTCTTGTCCTCCACGTCGTGGGGGTTCGCGGCGGCCGGATCGGCCTTCGCGGACGCGGGCTTCTGGTTTTGCTCGCCCTTGCACGCCGAGAGGCCGAGCGCGGCGGCGATGACGAGAAAGGGGAGGAGGCGGGGCAAACCGTTCATGCGCCGAGGATGGCAAAGTCGCGCCGGCGCCGCAAGGCCAAGGGTCCGGCGCTCAGCCTTTCTTGCGGGGCCTTTGCGGGGGCAACACGGAGAGCTCGCGGGTCGTCGGCATGTACCCGCCGAGCTGCTTGTCGAGCCGCCAGAGGATCTCGATCGGCCGCGGCGTCTCCTCGTTCGCGAAACCGAAAGGCACGCCGCGCACGCCGAACCAATCGAACTTGTCCGAATGGATCTCGTACACCTTGCTCCAGGCCGAGACGCCCGTATCCTGGTTGATCGGATTCAGCGTCGAGCCGTCGGCCGCTACCGCGAGGACCGACCACCTGGCCATGAGGCCCGGCGAGTCGTCGGCGGTCATGTCCGAATAACTGAAGACGTGGATCTCTTTGTTTCGCTCCACGCTGCCCACCGGCTCTCCTTCGAGGTCGACGAGCTCGACGAACGCGCCGGCCTTGAAGACGGCGACGGCGGGCCTCACGGCGGAGGCGTATCCAATCTCGAGGTCCCCGAGCTTCCGCTCCGGCACGTAAAGAGGTTTTTCCGAGACCACGACCGAGGAGGCGTCCCAGCCGGGGTAACGGACCGTCTCGATCCGGTCGGGTTCGGCGGGGTGGTACGAAAAGCCGAGGGGATACATGCTCGTATGGGTCCGCTCGTACGCGGCGGCGCGCAGGGCGGCGTGGGGCTCGAAATGAAGGGGCGCCGGCACGGCGAGGCCGATCCATTCGTTGCCAGGTACGTCCGGGGGCGTGGCGGCCGTTGCGGCGATGGCGTGGGCGTACGTTTGCGTGAGGGGCACCTCCGATGCGCGTGGATAAGCCGCGACGGGAATACGGGCCTCGACGGTCATGCCGCGCTCGGTCCGCTTCATGGCCGCGAGGGAATTCGGGACCGGCTCGAGCGCGCCGCTTTTTCCGATCCAGAAGAGGCCCTGCCCATTCAGCCGGAACGTGCGCTCGAATCTCGCCTCGTGTGCCTCGACGAACGCGGCGTGCCGCGCGACGACCTCCTGGCAATGTTTTGCGGTCTCGGGAGCGAGGGGCTCCTGGGTGCCCGGGTCGGTCTCGCAATCGAACTCGGTGACGCCGCCGCCGCGGGTCATGAAGCCGATGTTCGGGAGGGGCGCGTCGGCAAATGCAAAGGAGAACCAGATCCCGTCCTTCGAGACCTCGGCGAGGTCCGCGGCGAGGAACGCGGCGTCCTTCGTGACCACGAAGGCGAGGTGGGAAGGCGCGTCGCGTAAATTCGGGTCGGGCGGAGGCGGCGGTGCTGGAGGCGGCAGGAGCGAGCCCCACTCGGCGACGTCCCCGTCGATCGCGAGGTTCGCGGGCAGTTTGTCCGGGGCCATCACGCTGACGAGCGGCGAGGGCGCGCGTGGCGGCGGAGCGGGCTCGGGCGCGCGCTGGGCCACAGGCGTCGGCAGCGCGGTTTTGTCGGTGTTTTTCGGGCTCGGCGCGGAGGCGCACGAGGCGCACGAGGCGCCGAACGTGGCCAGCGAGGAGGCGAGCGTGAGGACGCGAAGGGCGCGCTTCATGATCGGGCTTCCAGCATACCCCTTGACGCCTCCGCCGTCGTGGTCTCCCCTCCGCGCGGAGGATCGACGTTGAAGATCACGTGCATCGGCGGCGGGCCCAGC
Source organism: Polyangium sp. (in: bacteria) (assembly GCA_031374535.1). GTDB lineage: Bacteria > Myxococcota_A > Polyangia > Polyangiales > Polyangiaceae > Polyangium. The sequence goes on along the minus strand of JANMGF010001515.1, from coordinate 2,797 downwards.
GGCTTGTACCTCGCCATCCTGGCCAAGAAGCGCGACCCTTCGCGCGAGGTCGTGGTGCTCGAGCGCAACCGACCCGACGACACCTTCGGCTTCGGGGTCGTCTTTTCGGACGCGACGCTCGACAACCTGGAGAGCGTCGATCGGCCCGTTTACGAGGCGATCCGGAAGAGCCTCGCGCACTGGGACGACATCCACACGTTTGTCGGAGGCGTCGGAGGTGTCGGAGGCGTCGGAGGCGAGCCGCTCGTCTCGACCGGGCACGGCTTCAGCGGGCTCTCGCGCCAGCGTTTGCTCACGATCCTGCAGGCGCGCGCGGAGGAGCTCGGCGTCGTGTTGCAGTTCAACCAAGAGGCCCGGGATTTCGAGTCGATCAAGCGGTCGAGTGATCTCGTGGTCGCGGCCGACGGCGTGAACAGCGCCGTGCGCGGAAGGCACGAAGCGCGCTTCGGGACGCAGATCGACGGACGCCCGAACCGCTTCGTCTGGCTCGGCACGACGTACCCGTTCGACGCGTTCACGTTTTACTTCGACCGGAACGAGCACGGCCTCTTCCGCGTGCATGCCTACCGGTACGAGCCCGAGCGCTCGACGTTCATCGTGGAGTGCACCGAGGAGACGTGGCATCGCGCCGGGCTCGATCGGGCGAGCGAGGCGGAGACGCTCGCGTACTGTGAGCGGCTCTTTGCGCCGCGGCTCGCGGGGCATCGGCTGCTCGAAAACAAAAGCGTCTGGCGCCGCTTCCCCACGGTGAACAACGATCGGTACTCGTTCGAAAACGTCGTGCTCCTGGGGGACGCCGCGCACACGGCGCATTTCTCCATCGGTTCGGGGACGAAGCTCGCGCTGGAGGATGCGATCAGCCTGGCGGACGCGCTCGACGCCCACGCGTCTTTGCCCGAAGCCCTCGCCGCGTACGAGGCGGAGCGGCGGCCGAAGGTTTTGGCGTTGCAACGCGCGGCGCAGGTGAGCCTCGAATGTTTCGAGAACACCGAGCGGTACATGTTTCTGGAGCCGCTTCAGTTCGAGTTCAGCATGCTCACGCGGAGCCTGCGGGTGACACACGAGAACCTGAAGGTGCGGGATCCGGCGCTCGTGCGTGCGGTCGACGGTTGGGTCGCGACGAAAGCCGAGGAGCAATCGGGCGTGCGTGTCTCGGGCGCGTCCGGCGGGGGCGAGCCGCCGCCGCCGATGTTCACGCCGTATCGCGTCGGAAAGCTCGTGCTCGACAATCGCGTCGTGATGTCACCGATGTGCCAGTATTCGGCGGAGGACGGCGAGCCGAACGACTGGCACCTCGTGCACCTCGGGAGCCGCGCGGTGGGCGGCGCGGGTCTGGTGATCGCCGAAATGACCGACGTGAGCCGCGAGGGTCGTATCACGCCCGGCTGCACGGGCCTTTACAACCCGAGCCACGTGCCTGCATGGCAGCGGGTGACCGATTTCGTGCACCAGCACTCGACGGCGAAGATCGGCGTGCAGATCGCGCATGCGGGCCGCAAAGGGTCGACGAAGCGGATGTGGGAGGGCATGGATCAGCCGCTCGAAGAAGGCGGATGGCCTCTCCTCGCGGCGTCGGCGATCCCGTATTTGCCCGAGAGCCCGGTGCCGCGCGCGATGGATCGGGAGGACATGGACCGCGTGAAGGCCGATTTCGTCAACGCGACGAGGATGGCCGACGAGGCGGGCTTCGATCTGCTCGAAGTGCACATGGCGCACGGGTACCTCCTGGCGAGTTTCCTGTCGCCGATCACCAACCGCCGCACGGACGAACATGGCGGGCCGATCGAGAATCGAATGCGTTTCCCGCTCGAAGTCTTCGACGCGGTGCGGGCGGCCTGGCCGAAGGACAAACCGACGAGCGTACGGATCTCGGCGACGGACTGGGTGCCCGGCGGGATCACGCCGGAGGAGATCATCGCGCTGTCCGTGATGTTGCGGGAGCACGGGGTCGATATCATCGATGTATCGGCCGGACAAACGGACCCTTCGGGGAAGCCGGTGTATGGCCGGCTCTTCCAGACGCCGTTCAGCGAGCTCGTGCGGCTGGAGGCAAAGGTGCCGACGATGACGGTGGGCAATATCCAGAGTTATGCGGACGTGAACAGCATCATCGCCGCGGGCCGGGCGGATCTTTGCGTCCTGGCGCGCGCGCACCTCTTCGACCCGTACTGGACACGGCACGCGGCGGCGGAGCAGGGATACAAGATGCGATGGCCGAACCAGTACGTGTCGGTGCAGCGTTATACGCCCCGCATGAAATAGGGCTATCCCCGGCGGCGCCCGAGCGCGAAGTAACTCGGCAGCGCCTCGATTTCGGTCCGCGTTCGCAGCGGCAGGGTGTACATGACGGTGGGACCCTGCGCGAGGATCTCCCAGACAGCGCCCGGGAAGTATTCACGAATCTCGGCGTCGCCGAAACGAGAAGGCGGCCGCACCCCGGCGGCGATGACCCTGCGCACCGGGTCCGGAAGTGAGGTCGGGGTCGCGCCCTGAAGCACCATGTGATCGAGCGGATCTCCGTCGATGCTGCTCTCCGAGAGGTAAAACACGCCACGCGCGCCGAGTGTGGTGCGGATGTTGTCGATGGCCACGGCGCGGCGCTTCGGGTCGAGGACGTGGAGGACGCCACGCATGAAGACGTTCGAGGGGCCGAGCGCGTCGGCGAGCCACCGAAGAGAATACGGGATGCTGGCGTCGGCGACGTGAAACGAGAGGTTCGTGATTCCAGACGACTCCTCGCGCGCTCTCTCGATCGCATGGCTCGAAACGTCGACGCCGACGACCTTCGGAAAATGAG
>JANMGF010000417.1:0-7754 GCA_031374535.1 Polyangium sp. (in: bacteria) | reverse complement strand
GGCTCATGGCTGGATTCACCTTCGGCGAGGCCGTATACATGTCGCTGCCCGCGCTCTCCTCGGGACGAATTTCCTAAAGAAGCTCGGGAAAGACGGCTTCGAGGGCCTCGTCGAGCGTCCGCGCGAAGACGACCAGGTGCTCGGCGATCTTGCGGGGTACGCGCTCGGCGTGCGTCACGTCGTCCTTGTTCTGGGCCGGGAGCACGATTCGCGAGAGACGACGCTCGTAGGCGCCCTCGATTTTCGCGTCCACGTCGCCGATCCGGCCGAGCGACAGGACGTCGTGCGCGTCGCAGATCACGGCGCCGGTGAATGCCACGTCGCTCGGCGCCGAGAGGCCGAGCATCACGCTCGCGAAAGCCATGGCGATGGGCAAACCCGCGCTGTCGCCCGACGATGGCTCATCGTCCTTCGTGAAGCGCAAGAGAAATCGTCGATCGTCGAGATCGGCAATCACGCGGTGCGGATAACGGGTCCGCACGAAGGAACGCACGGCCTGGAAGATCGACACCGAGCGGGCGCGGAGGTCCGGCGCGACCGAGCCGAGCACGTCGCATTCGTCGAGCCCGCCGCGGCCCTTCCCGGCGCGGCGGCTGTCGGCCCAGAGCTCGTGAATGACGCCGCGAACCTCGCCACTCCTGCGTAATGCGGCCGCGGCGAGCACGTAGGGGCGCGGCGCGTGTTCGGTGCGCGCGAGGGCGCGTGCGTGGGCCTCGTACTGCTCCTTCGCCTCGAGCTCTCCTTTGGCCTCGGCCACACGCGCGAGGGCGAGCACGGCCGCGCGATCCTCGGGGTGCGCCTTTTTCCGCGCCCGGAGCGCCCGGACCGCCTCCGCCAGCCGCTCCGGCGAACCAAGCGCCTCGCGCGTCTCCTCCACGCTCGTGGCCTCGTGCCCCAGAAACCGCGCGAGCGCCGCGGCATCCGGCCGATCGAGCCCTGAGATTCCCCGCCGCCGCGCGAGGCGCGCCCGGTCCTCGTCCCCGATTGCCTCGAGTGCGTCGCCGAAATACAACAGATCGACCGCGGTGGTTTGTCCTTCTCGATCGAGCACCGCATAAAGCGCCGCGGCGCGCGCCGCGTCCCCGGCCCAGAGCGCGAGCGCGGCGGCCCGCCTCCGGTGCTCGGGGCGTTTTCGATCCTGGTGACGCTCGAAGAGGTGCAAGACGGCGCGACGTGAAAAGGGCAAGGCCGACAACCCGGCGGGCGGCACGTACGTCGACGGCAGGGCGCGCGACGCTTCCCGGAGCGTGAGCGCGTGCATGCGGTGCCGGAAGATCTCCAGGTATCGCGCCTCGAAGAGCTCGGCGAGCCGCGCATGCCCGAGTTTGCCCACGAGCCGCGCGATTCGACGGAGCAACGTCGGGCGCCGCGTGACGAGATAGGCGTATCGGACGGCACGCAACGCCCGGCGAATACGCTCGGCCGTGCCCTCGCGCTCGTAAAGCAACGACAAACAGAGCAGCCGCTCCACGTCGTTCGCGAGCCCGGGTTCGTCGGCGAGCCGCTCGAGCGTGGTGATTGCCCCCCGCACATCCTGGGCCTGCTCGAGCAAAAACGCGCGCTCCAGCATCGCGAGCTTGTACACCCCGCGCCCCTCGCTGCGCCCGCGCGCCGCGACCTTGTCCACGATACGCAGCGCTCCCTGCAAATTGCCCGTGAATGCAACACGGAAGGCGTGCTCGAGGTCGCCCATGCCCGTCGTCGTCCCCGCCTCGGGGACGAAATGGGCTCCCCGCGCCGATTGCGATTCGTCGCGCAGGCTCGCCTCGAAAAGACGACCGAGCGTGGCCAGCGCCGTGGGCTCGCCGCCTGCGCGGGCCGCGATCTCCGTGTGCACCGCGATGGCCGCGCCGAGCTCGCCCCGCGCGTGGTGAATGGCCGCGAGCAGCCCGAGCGCCGCCTCGTCGTCGGGCGCGAGCGCGAGCGCGGCGTGGGCCTCGGTCTCCGCCCGATCCGAAAGGCGCGCCTCGAACGACAGGCGCGCCACGACGAGGTGCGCGTCGGCGCGACGCCGGAGCGGGTCTTTGCGTGCGTGACGCCGCAAAGGCTCCACGGCGTCCATTTCGAGCAGGTGCCCGAGCTGGCGCAATAGCTCGTCGTCGAGGCCCTCCGACGTGAAGGCGGCGTCGAGCTCTCTCTCCAATCCGGGCTCCGACTGCGGCCCGGCTCCCTGGTGTTTGTCTCGAGACATCCCGCGTTCAGCGATGGGAGCTTCCCACGGCTAGGCCGTGTGCATCCTGGGCCCCGCGGGCGCCTTCCGGATCTCGCCTCCGCGCTCCGTCGCGCGCGGCTTCTCGAGGGCACGATCGATCGCCGCGACCAACGTTTGCTCCGACGAACCCTTCGGCACCCAGCCCACGCCGAGCTCGGCGAGCCGCTCCTCGAGGGCGCGCGAAATGGGCCCGCTCGTGACGACCGCGGGGACGCCGAGCGAGGTCGCGTCGAGGATCAGTCGAAATCCCCCCTGAAAATGCCCCGACAAACCCAGGTCCGCGATGACGAGATCCGGGTGACGCACGAGGAGCGCCTCGATCGCGGTCGGGACGCAAGAAGCTTCGAGGGCGACGGCGGGCGCGTACTTCTCGACGAGCAACGCCCCGATGAGGCGCCTGCGCGTCGGATCGTCATCGGCCACGAGCATTCGGCGAAGCTCTTTCGGCGCCCCTTCGCGTTTCTTGTGAAGTCCCGGTTGGATATCGGAAGCAGAACGCATGGACCCCCCCTCCCGAGCTTGCCGGCCGCTGAGTACGCCACGCGCGGGGCCGCATTGCCATCAGGCGGCCCTGAAAAGGAGGGTCGGGACGGGCCCGAAGGCCCTCGAATGCAGCCCGGGCGGTCTTTATTCGATTGCGGTCGGATTCAGGCCGCTCGCCGGCCCATCGCCTCGTCCAGAATCGCGAGGCACCCTTCCAGCGAGTCACATTCGTTCAGCGCGCGCCGCACCGCCGCCGCGCCGTGCAGCCCGTGCAGGTATCCCGCCAGGTGGCGCCGCGTCACGCGTACCCCGTACGGCTCGCCGCGCTCCTCCGTGTTCATCACGAGGTGCTTCTTGCAGAGCGCGATCCGCTCCTCGGGCGTCGGCGGCTCGATCGTCCGGCCCTCCTCGAGCAGCGCCTTCGCCTCCCGGAAGATCCACGGGTGCTCGATCGCGCGCCTCCCGACCATCACGCCCTCGCAGCCCGTCTCTGCCATCGCGCGCCGCGCGTCGTCCGCGCTCTTGATGTCGCCGTTCACGATCACCGGGATGCCCACGACGCTCCGCGCGCGCGCCGCCCAGGTCCAGTCTGCCGCGCCCGAGTGGCCCATCTGCGCCGTCCTGCAATGGATCGTCAGCGCCGAGACGCCCGCCCCTTCCAGCCGCTTCGCGAGCTCCACGATGGGCATTTCCGACTCCGGGCCCCAGCCGATACGCGTCTTCACCGTGACGGGCATGGACACGCGCCGCACGACCATCGCGGCCATCTCCACCATCGCCGTCGGGTTGCGTAGCCAGCCGGCGCCCGCGCCGCGGCTCGCGATCTTCGGGACCCAGCAGCCGCAGTTGATGTCGAGGAACGAGGGCCCGGCGGCCGCGGCGACCTCGGCGGCCTCGGCGAGGCGCTCGGGATCCGAGCCGTAGATCTGGATGGCCGTCGGCTGGTCGTCCGGGCCGAGCGTGATCTTGCGGCGCGCATTGCGGCAGCCGCGGAGCAGGCCCTCCACATTGACGAACTCCGTCACGCAGAGCTCGGCGCCGAGCTCGCGGCAGAGCTTGCGGAAGACGGCATCGGAGACGTCCTCCATCGGCGCGAGGATGACGGGACGGCGGGAAAAGAGGTCCTGGAAGGGCGTTTGCTCGGAAGACACGGCGGTTCTCGAAAGGCAGTGTAGAGCACGGGGCAGACGGGCGCGCCAGCGATCCGGGCTTGATTGCGGGTAGACTCGCCGCCCCATGCAGAGATTCCCGTTCGCCTGGCCCTTGCTCCTGCTCCTCGCCCCCGGCTGCGGCTCGGCGGCTTATCCCGAGCCGAGCGCGCCTTCGCTCCTCGCGAGCGCGTCGTACGGCGGTTCGTCTTCCGGCTCCGCGTTCTCCGCGCCGAGCGGGCCCTCGGTCCCGAGCCATGGGGATGCCCGCGGCGCCCTCGTCGCGCGTCCGGACCTCGCTTGCGTGCCCTTCGTCCTCCGCGTCGAGCTCGGGGATCCCAAGGCCGCGCTCGAGCTGCTCGAGAAGGCCACGCTCACCGTCCGGGAGCGCTTCCGCGGGGCCACGGGCGGCGCGGCCACGACGTCCATGCTCGGCGCGAACGTCGTGCTCGCTCCTGGAAACGATACGAAGGTGAAGGAAGAGAAGCCCCCGCCCCAGCGCTTCGTCGTGACCGTGGACGGCGCGGTCGAGGTCCCGCTCGCCGCGGAGGCCGACTACTGGGCGCGCGCGAAGCTCGTCGCCGGGCTCGTCGATGCATCGTCGAAAAAACCTTTTGCGCTCATACCTTCCGCCGGAGAGGTAGCTCCCGAGATCGAGGTCGCCTTCGGATCCCCCGAGATCAAGCTCCGTGATCCCGAGTCCTTCCGGGCCGAGCTCGTCAAGCGCTGGGTCGAGCGCGCGCGCGCCTTTGCCCGCGTCGCCGAGTCCCAGACCGCCCCGCTCCATCTCGTCTCGTGCGAGCCGCCGAACGCCATCACGCAGACGCACCTGTCGCTCGAGCAGGTCGGCCTCTCGCTCCCCGTCTCCTGCCGGATCGACGTGGCCCGCCCCGCACCCTGAATCCCCCCGGGCGCCTTCGCCCTGTGTGGCTCACTCTGGCGCAGCGTTTTTCCGGCGATCCGCGCCTTTCCGGTCGGCACCGCTTTTGCTGACTCGGCCCGCACCTTGGCTTGCTTGTCTTCGGACCCCGGCTCGAGAGGAGATTTTTCCATGCGACTTGGCTTCGTCGTCCCCGTCCTGGCCGCCACGTTTCTCGCTTCCCTGACCACCACCGAGGAAGCGCAGGCCTGTGGTGGGTGCTTCGTCCCGCCGAGCCAGAGCACGGTCGTCTCTGCGCATCGCATGGCGCTCTCGATCTCGCCCAAGCAGACGGTGCTCTGGGATCAGATCCAGTACGACGGCGACCCCGACAGCTTCGCGTGGGTCCTGCCGGTCAAGCCGGGCGCGGTCATCGAGATCTCCAACGACGCCTGGTTCGACACCCTCGACGCGGCCACGAGCACCCAGATCTTCGCGGCGAACGTCGACTGCGGCGACGGCAATAGCGGCGGCTTCGGGTGTGGCGACGCGCTCGCGAGTCGCGCGTTTTCGGACTCGGAAAACGGGAGCGGCATCAACGGACCGAGCGTCACGGTCGTGCACCGCGGCACCGTCGGTCCCTTCGAGACGCTCACGCTCAGCACCGATACGCCCGGCGCGCTGAACGAGTGGCTGACCAACGCGAAGTACGAGATCGATCCCTCGACGCAGCCGGTGATCGACGCGTACGTCGCCGAGAAGTTCGACTTCATCGCGCTCAAGCTTCTGCCGGGCAAGGACGTGAAGGCGATGAAACCCGTGCGTGTCGTGCAGCCGGGCGCGAGCCCGACCTTGCCCCTGCGCATGGTGGCGATCGGCACGGGCGCGAACGTGGCCATCACGCTTTTCATGATCAGCGAGGGGCGCTGGGAGGCGAAGAACTTCGGCAACGCCGTCGCGCCCGTGGACCTGCTCTCGTGGGACTTCAAGACGCAGGACTCGAACTACGGCGCGCTCCGGACGAAGGTCCTCGAGCAGAACGGCGGCGCGTCGTGGCTGACGGCGTTCGCCTTCCAGGGCGGCCTTCTCGCAGAGCTCCCCGGCCTCTTCACCTTCGGCGGCCCCCGCACCTACACGAGCTCGAACCAGCAGAACTTCGCCGACTCGATCGCGGCAGCGTACGTGCAACAAGGCCTCGCGAACAACGAGACGACGACCGGCGAATGCACCGCAGCCTTCGCGAACCTCGCGCCGAGCAGCCTGATGGTTTCGAACCCTTGCCCCGCGGGCAAGCCGCTCGATGATCCCTCCTGCGGCGAGGTCGCGGCCGGCGAGATCGACGCGCGTGCTTTCGCTTGTGGCCCTCTCGATGACCTCGCCGTCGCGCTGAACGGCCTGCATCCGAAGGACGTTTGGCTCACGCGGCTCGAGGCCAACCTGCCGCGCGCGGCGCTCGGAGAGGACCTCGTCGTAGAGCCCGCCGCTTCGCAGGAGACGGTCGACAACATGCATCAGGCGAAGATCGGCACGAACGTCGACGTCGTCTGCGGCGACAGCTCGGTCGCTCCCCCCGGGGGCACTACGAAGCGCGGCGGTCCGGACCGCGGCCCGTTCGTTGTCGTCGTCGGCATGGCCTTCGCCGCGCTCGCGGCGGCCGCGCGCCGGCGTATCGGCCTCGTGAGGGCCTGAGCTTCTCGCTTCTCGATATGCTAGGCGCCAGAGCGCCATGGCAACCGTCCGCCCCTTCTCGAGCCCACCTTCCGCAAACCTCGTCAAACGGATCGCCATCGCGGCCGTCCTGCTCGCGATCCTCGCGATCGCGCTCTCGTCCTGCGTCACGCGTGTCGACGCGGGTCACGTCGGGATCCGCGTCAAGCTCGCCGGCAGCTCGCGCGGCGTCGACGACATTCCGCTCGTGACGGGCTGGGTCTTCTACAACCCGCTCACCGAGCAGATCGTCCTCTTCCCGATCAGCGTGCAGAACATCGTGTGGACGAAGGATCCCCACGAGGGAAGCCCGCGTGACGACTCGATCACGTTCTCGTCCCTCGAGGGCGTGAACATCAACGCGGACATCGGCATGTCCTTCCACATTGAGCCCTCGATGGCGCCGCACCTCTACCTGCGCTTCCGCAAGTCGGACCTCGTCGAGCTCGCGGGGGGCTACGTGCGCAACAACATGCGCGAGGGCTTCAACATGGTCGCGTCGCAGATGCCCGTGCAGGAGATCTACGGCTCCGGCAAGAGCAAGCTCGTCATCGACGTGCAGAAGCGCATGCAGGATCAGCTCGGCAAGGACGGGTTCATCATCGACCAGCTCACGATCAACGGCGCGCTCCGGCTCCCCGAGAACGTGGCGACCGCGATCAACCGCGCGATGGAGGCGACGCAGCTCGCGATCCAGGCGGAAAACCGGGTGCGTCAGGTGAAGGCCGAAGCGGAGCAGGCGGTCACGCAGGCCGAGGGCCTGGCGATGGCGGCCCGCGCGCGGGCGAAGGGCGAGGCCGACTCGCAGCTCATCACGGCCAAGGCCGAGGCGCGTTCGAACCTGATCCTCAAGTACTCGATGACGCCGGCCGTGCTCCAGTACCGCGCGCTCGAGCGCTGGAATGGCCGGCTGCCCGTGATGAACGGCGGCGGCGCGATGCCGATGCTCACCTTCGACGCGGCGAAGCTCGCCAGCGGCAAGGGCGGCGACGACGACGAGAAGAAGCTGCTCGAGCTGCTCGGTCAGGAAGAAGAGATGGAGCGCAAGGAGGCCGAGCGCGCGAAGGCCGACGCCAAGGACGCGAAGGCGGAAGCCGATGCGGCGAAGCGCGGTGACAAACCCGCGGATCCGCCCCCCGCGCCGGCCCTGCCCACCGCGCCGGCCGAACAGCCGAAGAAGTGAACGACGTGGGAGGCTAGAGGCGCACGTCGAGGTGCGTGCGCTTCTTCAGCTCCTCGAGCCACTTGCGTTTCGCCTTCTCGAGGATCTCGGTCTGAAGGCGCTGGACCATCTCGGGCTTGGCCGCCTCGTACGTCGTGTAGCGCGAGGCCTGGCGCGTGAAGA
>JANMGF010001510.1:0-2162 GCA_031374535.1 Polyangium sp. (in: bacteria) | reverse complement strand
TGGCCGTAGCCGCCTGTGACACGCCGCCGCGCCCCGACGCCTCGGTTCCCACGCCCACCCCGCCTCCGCTTTCGCCTCCGCCGCCTTCGCTGCTCGAAGCAAAGCCTCCGCGTCTTTCTCCGGCTTGCGTCGAGACCCGGGAAAACACCGGCGCGTGGCCTCGGCCCGAGGGGTTCGTGCGGGTCGTTTCTTCCAAACCGGGCGCGTTGGGTCACCTCGAACAGGTCTTTGGCGGTCGTCCCGTTCGCCTGCGTTTTCTCGGCGCGCACCTCTTTGATCTCCTGGACAAACTCGTCCACGAAGGCGGCCCGAGCGATCTCGATCGACGCCGCGTCGCTTGTGCTGCGCTCGACGCGGTCGCCAGGAACGGCGCGCCCGTCGTGCGCCTCTGGGGCTCCTTGAAGCAGACGGGATCGCCAGCCGAGATCGAACGTGCCGCCGACGCGCTCGCGCTCCTCCTCGACGAAAACGCGCGCCGCGAGCGACCTTTGCGTTTCCTCGTCACGCTCCAGAACCACCAGGCCGGCTACGGAGCCCCGGACAGCGCGCGCTCGCTCGACGACCAGGACCCGCAAAGCCCCTTTTTTGCGCGTCGTTTTTATCTCGAGGGAGGCTGGAAGCAAAAAGGCGCGGGCTCGCTCGCCGAGCGTATCGAGGCCTTCGCCGCGCGAAAGGCGATCGCGGAGGATCGCGCGATCCTGGGCTTCGAGCTGGTCAACGAGCTCGACACCTTCCGGAACGTCGCCCGCGGCACCTTCGACGGCCCCGAGGCCACGACCTTCGTGAACGAATTCGTGAGCCCCGCGCTCCGCCTGCTCGCGGTCCGCCTGCCGCATCCCATTCTGATCGGGGATCTGCGTGGGCACGAGGCGCCGTACCTGGCCTTCCATCGCGCCTGGATCGAGGGCCTGCCGGCCGAAATGCGCGCGCGTCTCGTCTGGACGGCGCACGTGTATACGGCCGTCGCGTCGTCGAGAAAGGACCCGGAGCTCGCCCGCGCCACGTGGAAGCTCGACAAGGACCTCGCGATCGCCCGGAGCTTCGGGATGCCTTTTCTGCTCGGCGAGCTCGGCCAGCACGTGCCGAAGAGCGCCCCGCGATTCTGCAAGGGCGGCGCGAAACACGACCTCGGCGAGCTCTTCGACGTCGTGCTCGGCGCGGCCGGATCGAGCGCTCCGCGCCGCCCGATCGAGTCGGCGCTCCTCTGGGGGGAAGGGCTCTGCGACCTCGCCGTAGCGGACGGACGGCGTTTCTCGATCGGCGCAGGCGGCGACTCGGCCGATATCGGACCCGAGGAAGGGGCGGCGCGCGCAAAGATCCTCGAAATGCGGCAGAATCCCAGATTTCAGCCGGAATGATGCTCGGGAGCGTCGTAGGCGGCCCGACGCTCGCCGGAGCTGGACCGCCTGGGCGAGGACGCCCGTTGCCAGGTCGTGTGGCTCGGCATAGGATGCCTTTATTCGAAAGGCTCCTTCCGCCGAGGTTTGGCCGAATGTATCATGGCCTCGCTTCTGTGCGGACGACACAGGGCTTCGATCGTTCGCTTGGGAGCACGACCTCATGAAGACGCTGCAAAACGAGCTCGTTCGTCGTAGACCTCGAAAGATCGGTCCCGCGGCCGCGCCGGTGGACGCGGCGAGGAACGCTTCGTCGTTCGCGCTTCGCCGGCGCACGTTCATGATGGGCCTCCTCGGCGGCGTCGCGGCGCTCGCGGCCGGCTGTGGCACCGATCCCGGGCCCGATCCGACGCCGCCCGCGCAGACAGGCGTCAAGATCCCCGAGATCAAGACCGGCGAGGACGTCATCACGTACGTCACCCGGATCAAGGGCACGTACGATCACGCGTTCTACAAGGCCGTGATCGGCGCCGCGAACGATTTCAAGGAAGGCGACGAGGCCCTCGGGATCGCGGCGGTCGACGAGACGTCGCGGCAGAACGCGCGCACCTTGCTCGGCAACACGACGATCGGCGATCTCGCGGATCGCCCGATGCTCGAGGACGCGGTCTACGGCCTCATCCTCGACACGACCGACGCGGCCGCGCTCGAAGCCGCGCGCCCCTTGAAGATGTCGGAGCTCAAAACGTTTTTGCTCGAAAAGACCGAGGCCGAGATCAAGGCCGTCATGGTGGGCCTCCCGAGCGACATCATCGGCATGGTCGT
>JANMGF010001500.1:0-6556 GCA_031374535.1 Polyangium sp. (in: bacteria) | reverse complement strand
TCTGAAGGAAAGGCCGCAGCCTCGGGTCCGGATCCCGAGGAGGCCACGATCCCCAACGTGAAGGACGAGCCGGCCAAAGCCCCTGGCCCGAAGGAGCCGCCTCCCGCGCGCCCCTCCCCGGGCAAACCCTTTCCGTGGGTGTGGGTGGGCCTCGTTTTCCTGGTGATGCTGGGGATTCTCCTCGGATTCCTCCTCGTGCGGAAGCGGCGGGCCGTGGCCCTCGAAAGCCCGGCCTCCATCGGTTATGCTGGGGCGTGCCTTGGCTCGCCGCCCTCGGGCTCGTCCTCTTCGTCCTCGTCGTGATCGTCTCCGTCGAGCGGACGCGGCGGCTCTTCGTCGTCGAGGCCCGGGGCGGCCGTATCGTGCGGCTCTCGGGCCGGGCGCCCGCCGAGCTCTCCTCCGACATCGAGGACGTGCTCTCCCGCGCGCGCGCCACGGGCACGGTCGTACTGCGGCTCGAAGGGGGACGTGTCGTGGTGCGCGCGGAGCGAGGGATCGACGAGACCACCGCGCAGAGGCTCCGCAACGTCGTCGGACGTTTCCCCGTCGCCCGCCTGCGCACGGCGCGGCGGGTTCGGCGCGGAGCCTCGCGTTAGGCGGGGGGTACGCTTCTCAGGACTTCTCGAGGAACTTGCGGACCTGCGACTCGATCGCGCTGCCGGGCACCACGAACGGCTTGTCCGTGATGTCGACCGCGAACGCCTGCGCCGTGATCGTGTAGACGCCCTTCACCGTGCCGGCCGGCGTCGGGACCGAGAAATCGCCCTTCTTCTCGTCGCCGCCGAACTTGCCGCCGGCCTTCTCGATCGCACCCTTCGCCTTCGCGATGATGTCTGCTGCGGCGCCGGGGAAATTGACCGAGAAACTGTGCTTTGCCATGTCGTATACCCCTGTGGTTATGCGCCGCTCGGAGCGTCTCCCCCGCCGCGGCGGACGCGAACCTAGTCCGATCCCGCCCCAAAATCCAGCCCGAACTCCTTCACCCGCTTATCGAAGTGCTTCGATACCTGTGCGGACCGGCTCCGCTCATAGGAGCCTGCCGGGGCGCTTCTCCACGAGCTTGTGCTCGTACCAGGGGCGCGTCTTGCGCTCCGCGAGCAGGTAGGCGAGCGCCGTGCCGAGGAGCAGCGGCAGGGCCGCCCAGGCAGGGTAGGCGACCGTCAGATCCGGCCCGAGCGTCGTGAACGATGAGAATCTCCCCTCGACGAGGCGGACCGGAACGACGTCGCCCTCGTGCAGCCTGGAGAACGAATCCTCCGTCGCGCCCACCGGGACGGGGCCGGTCCTTTCGTTTGGCGTCACCACGACCGTGTAGTGGTGGACGTCGTGGCCCTCCTCGCTCTTCGACACGGAATGGTCGAGCTTCGTGATGGGCGCCGTCGTCGCCCGGCCGGTCCAGCGCCTCACGTGGAAACTCATGAAGACCACGTGGAACGAGAGGGCGATGAGCAAGATCATCGCCGCCCACTTCCCATGGAAGCGCGCGCGCGCGAGGAAACGCTCCCCGAGCGGCTGCGCCGAGATCAGCATCTTTCCCCCGCGCGACGGCCGCAGCACGAAACCCGCGGGCTTGCCTCGATACCCCTCCGCCTTCTGCGACTCCGGATCCTGGGCGCGGACGAGCTCCCCCGAGGCGTACACCTGCTTGTCCGGCGTCAGCTCGGCATACCGGGTGCGGGTCGTCTGGTTCACGCTGATGCACCCGTCCATCTCGTCCACCAGGAAGACGTCGGAGCCGGGCTCGACCCGCACGCGCTCGCCGGACGCGAGGCGCAGATAAAACGGCTCGACGAGGACGCGCCGGCTCGTCTCGGTCCACGTGTGGGACAATTCGTCTGATTTCCGGGACTCCGTGCCGTGTTGATCGATCTCGACGCGCACCGCGTTCTCGGCCCCCTCGGCCCGCTCGACCTTGCCGAAGAGGACCGCGCCCCCGGCCTCGAGTGGTCTGTCCCCCTTGAACGTTGCCTCGGCTGCGCGCGCCTCCGCGCGTTTTCGGGCGCGTGTGAGGAGCGCGACGCCGACAAGCGCGAGGAACCCGACCGTGCCCACGCCATCCATGACCATCGACGACGTGCTGCTGAGAAGATGCGAAGCTGTCTCGATTTCCGACATCGAGGCGACCCTACCACAGAAGAGCCGCGCCATACCAGAACGCGCCCCGGACCCCCTTGACACGGGACGCCTGGCAGGAGTCTCCTCTTCGCTCGCCTCCATGGCGGCCCGCGGGGGGCCCGTCGTGGGCGCGAGTCACGAGGAGGAAATCGCAATGGTTTACGTGCCGCCCAACCAAGAGGGCTCCAAGGTCTCCTTCAAGTCCCGCTACGGGAACTACATCGGTGGCGAGTGGGTCGCCCCGACGAAGGGTGAGTATTTCGAGAACATCACCCCCGTGACCGGCAGGCCCTTCTGCGAGATCCCCCGCTCGTCCGCCGAGGACATCGACAAAGCGCTCGACGCCGCGCACGCCGCGCGCGCCGCCTGGGGCCGCACCTCGCTCGCCGATCGCGCGAACATCTTGAACAAGATCGCCGACCGCATGGAGCAGAACCTCGAGAAGCTCGCCGTCGCCGAGACCTGGGACAACGGCAAGCCCGTCCGCGAGACGATGGCCGCGGACATGCCCCTCGCCATCGACCATTTCCGTTACTTCGCGGGCTGTATTCGTGGCTCCGAGGGCTCGATCGGCCAGATCGACGACACCACCGTCGCCTACCATTTCCCCGAGCCCCTCGGCGTCGTTGGCCAGATCATCCCCTGGAACTTCCCCATCCTCATGGCCGCGTGGAAGCTCGCGCCCGCGCTCGCCGCCGGCAATTGCGTGGTGCTGAAGCCCGCCGAGCAGACGCCCGCCAGCATCCTGCTCTGGGCCGAGCTCGTCGGTGATCTCCTGCCGCCCGGCGTCCTCAACATCGTGAACGGCTTCGGCTTCGAGGCCGGCAAGCCCCTCGCGTCGAGCCCGCGGATCGCCAAGGTAGCCTTCACCGGCGAGACCACGACGGGCCGGCTCATCATGCAATACGCGTCCGAGAACCTGATCCCGGTCACGCTCGAGCTCGGCGGGAAGTCGCCGAACGTGTTTTTCCCGGACGTCTTCGCCGAGGACGACGATTTCGCCGACAAGGTGCTCGAGGGCTTCGCGATGTTCGCCCTGAACCAGGGCGAGGTCTGCACCTGCCCCTCGCGCGCGCTCGTCAGCGAGAAGATCTACGGCCAGTTCATGGAGCGCGCCATCGAGCGGACGAAGAAGATCAAGCAAGGCAATCCCCTCGATCCGACGACGATGATCGGCGCGCAGGCCTCGAGTGATCAGCTCGAGAAGATCCTCTCGTACATCGACATCGGCAAGAAGGAGGGCGCGAAGCTCGCGCTCGGCGGCGAGCGTGTCCGGCTCGGCGGCGATCTCGAGAATGGGTATTACGTCGCGCCCACGATCTTCGAGGGCACGAACCGGATGCGTATCTTCCAGGAGGAGATCTTCGGCCCGGTCGTCAGCGTCACGTCGTTCAAGGACGAGGCCGACGCGCTCGCGCTCGCCAACGACACGTTGTACGGCCTCGGCGCCGGCCTGTGGACGCGCGACATCAGCCTGGCATACCGCATGGGCCGCGCCATCCAGGCGGGCCGCGTGTGGACGAACTGCTACCACCTCTATCCGGCACATGCGGCGTTTGGTGGTTACAAGCATTCCGGCATCGGGCGCGAGAATCACAAGATGATGCTCTCGCATTACCAGCAGACGAAGAACCTGCTCGTCAGCTACAGCCCGAAGGCGCTGGGGTTCTTTTGATGCCCGGCACGGACCCGCCGCGCGTCCTGGCCACGGAGGCGGCCGTGGCCCTCATTCGGCGCCTCGTCGCGCGCCACGGGCCGCTCATGTTCCATCAATCGGGGGGCTGCTGCGACGGCAGCGCCCCGATGTGTTACCCGCGCGGCGAGTTCAAGATCGGCGAGCGGGACGTCCTGCTCGGCGAGATCGAGGGCTCTCCCGTGTACATCGGCGGCGCGCAGTTCGAGTTGTGGAAACACACCCAGCTCGTGATTGACGCCGTGCCGGGGCGCGGGGCGGGTTTTTCGATCGAGTCGCCCGAGGGAATGCGGTTTCTGACGCGTTCGCAGATGTTCAATGGAGACGAGCTCTGCGCGCTCGACGCGGCCGGCGTCAGGCGGGGGCCGCAGGGCTGACTTCCTCTCCCGCCAGCACGGCATACCTTCCAAAAAGCACCGCCAGCCTGTCCGCATCCGTTCGGAATGGCTGGCCCCCCTCGAACAATCCCTCGACGACCCTGTCGAGCTCATCATGGGCCCGCGAAAGCTCCTTTGGCATGCCCCGCGGCTCATAAAGCTCCCCGAGGCTCTTGCCCGGGAACGCCTCGCGCGCTTCCAGCACGCCGCGGGCCGCCTTTTCCACGCTTCGCCGCCCTTCGGCGCCGGGCTCGGGGAAGGGGAACGTGCAATACGTGAGGTGCGGCGCGAGGCTGATGTCGCTTTTCATGCGCCCGGCCACGGCGCGCACCCAGGCCATGAACATGCTCGATTGTACCATTCCGAAGAGCCACGCGTCCGCGCCTGGAAACGTGATGAGTTTGTTCCCGGCGATGACCTCGGGTTCGAGGAACGCGGCGGGGATCACGCGTCGATTCTCGGAGGAGACCTCGGGCAACGCGAGGTAACGGACCTCGGGTTGCCGGATCTGCGTGAAGAGCCAGGGCGTCTCGGCGTGATCCCGCACCGAGCGGGTGCGCGAAGCGAGGCGAATGCGGCGAACGGCCTCGATACGTGATCGGAGGACGGGAGAGCCGTGCAGCTCTTCGGGGCTCGCGCCTTCGAGCCACAAGCAAAAACGCGGCTCGTCCCATAAAAATGCGGAAGCCTGGAGATACCGGCGCACGTACCGTCGTGCCATCGGATCGCCCATCACGGCCGCGTGATCCGCGGGCTCCACGACGAGGTGCCCTCCGTCGGTCGGCTGGCTGCCCTTCGTGCCCGCCGGGTATCCAGGGACGAGCGGGGTGTTTCGTTTTCGAGGGACGACGTCCGGCGCGTCGGCCAGGAAAACGTTGATGTTCCGCGCCGCTCGTTCCACGGGTTCGCCCCGGGGATCGGGGTAATCGAAGATCCAGCGCGGGCCCGTCTTCTCGCGGGAAAACCCGATCACGACCACGTGGACCTTCGCTTTTCCTTTCGACGCCGACGTCCAATGGAATGTCCGGTGCGCGAAGTCGATCCGATACCCGTACCGGCGGAGCAGGGGCCCGAGGCTCCGCGCTTGTTCGCCCTGCGTGAGCGAGTTCGTGGCGACGAACGCGAAACGGACGGGGCGGCTCGCGCCGTAGACGACCGCCCGGGCGAAAAAGGCCGCGGCATAATCGAGCCTGCCGGCATGGATCCCTCGCGTGTCGAGCGCGGCGAACGCGTGGCGGCGGTCCTCCTGCTGCTCGGGGCTCATCCAGGCCATCCCCACGAAGGGCGGGTTTCCGAGGACGAACGACGCGTGTTCCGCGGGCAAAACGTCGTTCCAGTCGATCCGCAGCGCATTGCCGAGGGTGATACGTGGCGCGGCGTCCCTTCGAGGAAACACGAATCCGAGGCGCGTGGCCTCCTCCTCCGCGACGTTTTTCTCGTGTTCGAGCGCGATCCGTGCCGCATTCGCCGCGCGCTCGTCGATCTCGATGCCGTGGATCTGGTCGAGGCTCACCCCGCGCCGGAGGACCGTGCCCCGCGCACCTTCCTGGGCCCGAAGGCGCAGCAGGGCCTCGGTCTCGAGCCGGCGCATTTCTCGGTAGGCGACCACGAGAAAGTTCCCGGTCCCCGCGGAAGGATCGAGGAAGGTGAGGCGTGTGAGGTTTTCGAGGAAGGCGCGGAGGGACGCGGCCGAGTCCGCTGCGGCCAGCGACGTTTCGAGTGTGTCGAGGAAGAGGGGGCGAATCGTGCGGAGGATGAACGTCTCGCTCGTGTAATGGACGCCGAGGCGGCGGCGATCGGCGGCGCTTTTCGTCTCCTCCACGCGCTCGGGCGTCATGGCCGGCATCATGTTGCCCCGGCGGGCCCTGGGTCAAGGAGCGCGCGAGGACGCTTGCAAGATCGGAGGCGCTCGTGGGACCATCCGCAATCATGTTGCCCCGCCTCCGCGCCCTCGGTCTCGCCGTTCCCCTCGCCCTCGCCGCGCTCACGGCCGCCCCCTCCGCCGATGCTTTCTGCGGCTTTTACGTGGCGGGCGCGGACTCCGGCAAGCTCTTCAACAACGCCACCATGGTCGTGCTCATGCGCGAGGGCACCCGCACCGTGCTCTCGATGCAGAACAACTACCAGGGACCACCGGAAAACTTCGCGATGGTCGTCCCGGTCCCCGTCGTCCTGCAAAAAGAGAATGTCAAGACCTTGCCCACCGCGGTCTTCGACAAGATCGACAAGCTCGCGTCGCCGCGCCTCGTCGAGTACTGGGAGCAGGACCCGTGCGACGCGGGGAGCTCCGAGATCGGCCTGGGCAACATCGGAGGTCTCGGGTTCGGCCTCTCGGGCATCGGCTCGGGCGGCGGCGGACGCGGCGACCTCG
>JANMGF010001499.1:0-2289 GCA_031374535.1 Polyangium sp. (in: bacteria) | reverse complement strand
CGTGCCGATCGACACGCTCGAACGGCTGCTGCGACTCTCGGAGGGCAATGCGTTTTATCTGGAAGAGCTCATCCGTCGCGCCGCGGAGGGCCGAGGCGCTCATTTGCCCGAGACCGTGGTGGCCATGGTTCAATCGCGGCTCGGGACGCTCGACGATGAATCGAGGCGCGTCCTGCGGGCGGCGAGCGTGTTCGGCGAGGTCTCCTGGACGGGCAGCGTCGCGACGCTGCTGGGCGAGGCGGAGCAGAAGACGACCGCGCGGGTGGAGCTCGCTCGGCTCGTCGAGAAGGAGGTCCTCCTGAAGCGGAAGGAGAGCCGATTTCCCGGCGAGGAGGAGTATAACTTTCGGCACGCCCTGCTCCGCGAGGGGGCGTATGCAATGCTGACGGAAGAGGACCGAGCGCTCGGGCACAAGCTGGCAGGGGAATGGCTGGAGGCGCGTGGTGAAGAGGATGCGCTCCTCCTCGCGGAGCATTTCGAGAAGGGACACGAGCCGGCGCGCGCGGGGTATCATTATCTGCAGGCGGTGTCGAGGGCGTACCTGGCAGGCGATTCGGTGGCGGCCATGGCGTATGCGCACCGGGGGCTCGCATGTTCCGGGGCCGACGAGCAACGGATGGTGCTCCTCGGGATGCTCTGCGAGGCCCAGTTCTGGCATATCGAGCTCATCGCCTCGGCCCTCCCCCACGCGGAGGAGCTCCTGCGGATCGCGCCTCGTGCGAGCGCTCCTTGGCTCCAGGGAATGGTCATCTTGCTGAATGTCGGGTTGATGGAAGGGGGACGAGAGAGCTTCGCGGCGGCGCTCGGGGACCTGATGTCGATCACGCCTGGTCCGGACGACGCGTATCCCTTGTGGATCGCGCTTGCTTGCGGGACGATCGGGCTGGATCACCTGGGCAGGGTCAGGGAAGCCGATGTGGTGATGAATCGTATGGCCGAGCTCGCGCGCCTCTTCGAGGATCGTGTGCCCGGCGGGATGGTCATTTCACGGGGCGTGAGCGGAATGCGGAGCGCGTTCGCTCAGGACGATCTGGCCGGCGGACTCCTTGCGAGCGAGGAGACGGGGACCGTCGCCGCGCGGATCGGCAACGGTCGATTTTATCGGATGGCCGAGGTGCTGGCGAGCATGAACCGGTGGTTCCTCGGTGCATCGGCGGAGGCGGAGCGCGGCTTTTTGTCCCTGGAACTTCCGGACGAGGAGTTGGGGTATGCCTCGTCCCTCCGCCCCTTCTGCGTCGCATGGTTGCTCGCCGATCGCGGCTCGTTGGCCGACGCGAGGACATGGGCGTTGCGTCTCGCCTTGTCCGGGCAAACCCGGCACCTTCCGATCGACGAGGGCCGCGGACGGTGGGTTCTCGCGGAGGTTTTGCGGCGCGCGGGCGAGCTCGAGGCCGCCGATACCGAGATCCAGGCGGCTCTCGCCCTTCTCACCATGGTTTGCCCGCTCGACGTGCCGGGCGCGCTCGCGACGCTCGCCGCCCTGCGCCTCGCCCAGGGCAGGCTCGGAGACGCCCTCGCCGCCGCGGAAGATGGGCTCGCGCGTTCCACGAAGAGCGGCGCTTGCAGCCAGTTTTTCCGGGGAGCGTTCCTGCGCCTCGTCCACGCCGAGAGCCTTCGGGCCTCGGGCCGGCACGAGGAGGCGTCCGCCGCCATTCGAGAGGCGCGAGAAGGTATCCAGGCCAATGCGAGGAAGATCGGCGATCCTGGATATCGTGAGAGTTTCCTCCGCGACGTCCCCGAAAACCGCAAGACCCTGGAGCTCGCCCGGCAATGGCTGGGGGAGGAGGGGTAACGCGCCGTCCTTCCGGTTTTACCCCGCGGACTCCGCGCAAAGCTTCCCGAGCGTGCGGATAGCGTGGTCGAAGAGATCCGACCACGGGTGCCCGCAGGAGAGGCGAATGTACCCCGAAAAACGCTGTTTGGCCGAGAAGATGGGCCCGGGCGCGATCACGATTCCGCGGGCGAGGGCTCGCTCGAAGAGGGTGAGCGCGCTCGTGCCCGGGGGAAGCTCCACCCACAACATGAATCCGCCGGCGGGCCGCGAGATGCGTGTTCCACAGGGAAAATGTTCGGCGACGGCCTCGCTCATCCGCTCGACCTGCGCGGCGAGCCTGCGCCGGAGCGTGCGCAGGTGGTGGTCGTAGCCGCCATTGTCGAGGAAATCGGCCACGGCCATCTGCGGCAAGGTCGCCGTGGCCACGCTCTGGGCGAACTTGAGTTGCTCGACCTCTTCGCGGAAGATCCCGGGCGCGGTCCAGCCGACGCGATACCCCGTCCCCGGCCCGCGGG
>JANMGF010001435.1:0-2350 GCA_031374535.1 Polyangium sp. (in: bacteria) | reverse complement strand
TCGAACCCGGCGTGGCCGTGGGCGGTGTGGTATCCGCTGCGCCGGAGCGGGGCGTTCGCGAAGCTCGAGCCGCGGGAGCAGGGCTCGATCTTGCGCGAGCACGGCACGATCGGGAAGGCGTACGGGGCGAAGGACCTCGCGCACGACATCCGGCTCGCGTGCCACGGGCTCGACGCGAAGGACAACGAATTCGTGATTGGCCTCGTGGGCAAATCGCTGCACCCGCTCTCGCACATCGTGCAGGCGATGCGCAAGACGCGACAAACGAGCGAGTTCATCAGCCAGATGGGGCCGTTTTTCGTGGGGCGGATGCTCGGCTGAATTTCCTCACCACGAAACGTCCATTTCGAGGATGACCGTCTGCACGCCCTCGATCACGCCGTCTCGGCGGGTCGGGTAGACGGTCACGGACGTGTTTTTGTGGGAGACGAGGTGGACGAGCGTCGAGATGTAGCCCGATTGCAGCGGTGAATACCAGGGAATGGCCCAGGCCGGGATGCCGCGCTGCACGAAGGTGATCGTGCCCGGGGAAAACGAGTTCGCCTCCCATTCGCCGAAATCGTAGTACCGCGTCGCGATGAGGCGGAAGCGCGAGGGGAAATCGTCGATCGAGCGGCCCTGGATGAAGGATCGATAGGCGTGCTCGGCGTCGTATTTGGCCTGGGCGCGGCCCTGGCCGTGGGCGAAGATCTCGAGCTGGACGTTGGCGAGGGCGGCGCAGGCAGAGCTCGCCGCGACGAGCGGGAAAAAGTCGTAGAAGCTCGAGGCGAGGAAGGGCTGGGCGATGTAATCGCGGAGGGCGGGATCTCGGAAGGATTGTCCGAGCGCGGTCATGCCGCCCTCGAGGCGCGCCGAGACATAATGGAGCAGGCCCTTGTAGGCGATTCCCTTGACACGGAAAGGGCTCCGGCCGACGGGCTTCGGGAGGCGCTCGAACCAGCGGCGATCACTGCCGGGGGGCACGCTCGGCGGGGGGAGATCGACCATACCCATGCGGCTCGATCGAGGCTCGGGCGGCGGGGACGAGGGGCGCTGCCCCGATGGCTCGGCGAGCTCCCGGAGCGAAGAAAGGCCGGGCATCGTGGCGGCCATGCCGAGGGTCGGGTCGGACGAGGGCGGGGCCGAGGGCGGAATCGATGGGAAAATGTCCGCATACGCGGCGGCGCGGGTGCGGAGCGAGGGCGGCGGCGGCTCGACGCTCTTCAAGCTGGCGAGGGCGTCGAGCGCGGCGACGACCGCGGCGCCGTCGGCCAGGCGCGCGCTCGGCTCCTTCGCGAGCATACGCGCGACGAGCCCGTCGAGGGCCTCGGAGACGTCGGGGCGCTGCGATCGCAGGCGCGGCGCGTCCTGCGAGAGGAGCTTCGTGATGATGGCCATCGGGTGCGGGCCATGAAAGGGTGGTTGTCCCGTCAAACACTCGAAGAGGAGGCAGCCGAGCGAAAAGACGTCGGCGCGGGCGTCGAGGTACCGTTTGTCGCCGCGGGCCTGCTCGGGCGCCATGTATCCGGGGGTGCCGAGGACGTGGCCGGTGCGCGTGAGGCCACTCGAGGCGTCGTCGAGGCGGGCGATGCCAAAATCGAGGAGGCGAAGTTTTTCGATGGAGCCGTCGACGAGAAAAACGTTGCTCGGCTTGACATCGCGGTGGACGACCCCGCGCGCGTGGGCGGAGGCGAGGGCTTGCGCGATGCGGCGCACGAGATCGAGGCTCTCCTCGGGGCGCAAAGGATCGCGGGCGAGGCGCCTGTCGAGGCTCTCGCCCTCGAGCCACTCCATCACCAGGTAAGGTTCGCCGTCGGGGGTGATGCCGTGGGTTACGTAGCGGACGACGTGCGGATGCTCGAGGCCGGCGAGGGCCCGCGCCTCCTTGAGGAAGCGGGCCTGCGACGTGGTGTCGGGCGCGTGCAGGACCTTGATCGCGGCGAGCTTCGTCGTCTGCCGATCGAGCGCTCGATACACCGATCCCATGCCGCCGACGCCGGCACGCTCCAGAATGGCGAAGCGTCCCTCGACGACGTCTCCCGTGCGCATGCCGGGGATGATGCCCGAAGGGCAACGGCTGCATCAAGGGGCTCGTGCTCTTCGTGCTTTCAGGCGACCCGGATCACCTCGCCAGGCTCCTCCGTGGGGAACGTTCGCCCGGAACGGGCAAGCAGGGTGCCGCAGGGACACGTGTGATCCCTGACTTCCGGCGCTTTAGGATGCAGCTCCTCGGGCGGAAGGAAGAGACGCCGCGGAGGCCCTTCACAGGATCTCTCATCTCGAAGGCGTTTCGCGGGGGGGGTTGGGCCCGCCCCCCCCCGCGGGGTTGACCCCCCGCGCCCCCCCCCCCCAGGGGGGGGCCCCAACACCA
>JANMGF010001397.1:0-1862 GCA_031374535.1 Polyangium sp. (in: bacteria) | reverse complement strand
CCGTAGATGTTGCCCTCGCGCGGCGAGGACCATGTGGCAATGGCGAGCTTGCGCCTCGTCGAGTTCATCGGCTACCCCCGATCCTTCTTGATCAGACCACGAAATCGAGCATCTGCACGCGCGTCAGGTGCTCGCCGAGTTTCTTCGCGTACTCCTCGATGAGCATGTCGAGCTCGACGAGCACCGAGCCCTCGTCCACCTGCGAAACCCTGCCGCTCAAGGGAATCTCACCGCCGGGGACGATGAGCACGAAGCTCACCTCACCGCCGACCTTCGCGCCGGGCAACGAGACGAGCTCGAGCGCTCGATCCGACATGGCGCTCACCGGGACGCGCACGCCCGTGTCGAGCCGCACCGAGGTCGAGAGCGCGTAGGCCGGCGTGACCATGTAGTGGCTACGGCGGTTGTGCTCGATGAGCGTGTCGAGCGTGTCACACATCGCCCGGCTGATCGGCGTCTCCTCGGCCGAAAGCACCCGCTCGCGCATCTCCTTCATGGCCTTCTGCGTGCGGATGATGTTCGCGCGCATCTCCTCGAGCCGCATGGCGTCGCGGTGGACCTTCTGCGCCACGATCTTGAGCAGGTTGTGATAAAAGGGGAACGCGACGTCGCCGTGGCTCTCGAAGAATCGCATGAGCGGCACGACGCCGATGCGGTAGACCTCCGAGGCCTCGGTCGCCACGGCCCGCGTGCTCCGGTAGAGCCCGGTCAGCGCCCCGAGCTCGCCGATGGGCGCGATGGGCGCGAGCCGGAAGCGGACGTTGCCCTCCTGCTCGAGGGCGATCTCGCCACGCACGAGCAGCCAGAAGTGCCGCGGCTCGGTGCCGGCCTCGAAGAGCACGTCGCCGGGCGCGAGCGTCATCAGCTCGAGGTCCAGAACGAGCTCGGCGAGGTGGGCCTCGGTGATGCCTTCGAAGAGGGGGATCGCGTGGAGATCGGCAGGTCGAATCGTCATGGCGCGTGTCCTTTGCCGCGGGCTCTCCGAAGAGCGCCGGCCACGGCCCGGAGGGGCGCATCCTCGCATGAAGTCGCCGGTTGTGCGAGCAGCGTTAGCGCTTGCCGCGCGAGCCCAACCCCGCGCAGAAACGCAGCGCGTCCTTGAGGCTCCGCAGGGTCCGGGTCCGGGTGAGGTTCACGTCGAGCCCCACGAGCGTCTCGGCCACCGAAGGCCGGATCCCGGTGATGAGCCCCTCGCAGCCCAGCAGCCGAACGGCGTCGACCACGCCGAGCAGGTGCTGCGCCGTGGCCGCGTCCACGGTCTCCACGCCCGTGAGGTCGAGCAGGGCGAAGCGCGCTTGCCTCTCGACCACCGCGTCGAGCAGCGCTCCCAGCATCTGCTCGGCCCGCGCCGTATCGTGCGTGCCCACGACGGGCACCGCGAGCACGTCCTGCCAGACCTCGATGATCGGCGTGCCAAGCTCGGCGATGGCCCGCCGCTGCGACTCGATGAGCTCGATCTGCGACTGCAACTGCGCCTGGAAGAGCAGCTGCTCGGTCGCGTCCTCGGTCGCCGCGCACGCGCCCAGGAGCTCGCCGAAAGGATCCCGCACCGGCACGTACCGCGTGCGGATGTGGCTATCGCCGTAGGCGCGCTCGATGACGTGCTCCTCCCCGGCGAGCGCGCGCTGGATGTCTTGGATGAAGTCCGGCCGGCTCGCGAAGAGCTCGAGCAGGTTCTGGCCGACGAGCTCCGCCGCCGAGCGCCCCATCTGTTCGCCGAGCTTGCCCGCGAAGAGCGTGCAGATCCCCGCCTTGTCGATCGCCCAGATGGAGATCGGCAGCCGCGCGACGCAGTCCGAGAGCGCCTTCGATTGTTTGGCGAGATGGAGGTCCTGGCCGAAGTTCACCGAGACCGACTGGAG
>JANMGF010001376.1:0-4565 GCA_031374535.1 Polyangium sp. (in: bacteria) | reverse complement strand
CGAGGTGCTGGCGACGCTGACGCGGGCCCGGCTCGACGTCGCGTTCCTCGCGCTGCACGGCCGCCTCGGCGAGGACGGCTGCATGCAGGGCCTGCTCGAGATCGCCCAGATCCCGTACACCGGGTCGAGCGTGCTCGCGAGCGCTCTGGCGATGGACAAGCTCAAGGCGAAAGAGCTGTTCCGCCTGCACAACGTGCCGACGCCGCCGTACTACACGGTGTCGGTGAACGAGGACCTCGCGAACCTCGACGCGCTGCACGGCTCGTTCGGCTACCCGGCGATCGTGAAGCCGCGCGGCGAGGGGTCGAGCCAGGGCATCTCGCGGGTGACGAACTTCGCGGAGCTGCAAAGCGCGCTGGAGAAGGCGTTCGAGTACGACGACATCGCGCTCGTCGAGCGGTTCGTGACGGGCGTCGAGATCAACGTGGCGATCCTGGACGGGCAGGTGCTCGGTTCGGTGGAGGTGGCGACGCCGTCCGCGATGCTCGAGGATCCCGGGGCGGAGCTCGTAAAGGTGGTGCTCTCGCCGCAGCGCGAGCGTGGCGTGCAGAACCTCGCGGAGCGGGCGGCGCGTGCGCTCGGGTGCACGGGCGCGGTGCGGGTGGATCTGCTCGTGACGGCGGGCGAAAACGAGTACGTGCTCGAGGTGAACACGCTCCCGGCGCTCTCGCCGGAAGGGCTGCTCGCGCGAGCGGCGGCGGCGAAGGGCTACGACTTCGCAGGGCTCTGCGAGGCGGTGCTCGACGGCGCGAAGCTGAACCAGCCGGCGCGGCGCAAGGCCCCCGTGGAGACGCTCACGGCGACGGGCTTCCGTCCGGCGAGCGCGGCGACGACGGTCGCGATGATGAAGTCGGTCGGCTGATCCTCGGCCGTCCACGATCCCCGAAAATCGTTCTCCTGCCCCTCGCCCCGCGTCAACGGTCGTGGGTCACCGTGACGCGTGGGGGTCGCCCGTGCGTCAAGGGTCACGGGTCATCGTGGCGCGTGGGGGTCGCCTCGCGTCAAGGATCGCGGGTCATCGTGACGCGAGGGGGTCGCCTCGCGTCGAGGGCCGCAAGTCATCGTGACGCGTGGGGGTCGCCTCCGCGTCGAGGGTCGAGGGTCATCGTTCCTCGTGCCCCTCGCCGTGCGTCGAGGGGCGCGCGTCATCGTCACGCGCGGGGGTTGCCTCGGGGTGACCCTCACGCGCGTCGTTTTGCGGCTGCGCCAGCGTCCCGAAGAGCCAGTCGCAGAGCGGGAACGTGATGTTGAAGTTCTCGTGCGCCATGCGGCCGAGGTCGTGGTGCAGCGCGTGCCTTCGGCGAAGGACACGCACGAGCGGGCTTGCCGCGACGAGCGAGTGCTCCGGCAGGTGGTAGGCGAAGTGGAGCCACTCGTAGGTCAGGAAGTACGAGAGGGCGCTCGCCACGTAGAGCCAGCCGGCGTTCGGCGTGGTGACGGCGAAGAGGACGAGCGCGACCGGGAGCGCCACGCCGCCGAGCACGAAGAGGGTCATGGCGGGCGGGAAGAGGACGACGGGGAAGTCGGCCGCGGAGTCGCAGGCCATGGCGTCCTGCGTGAAGAAGCGGTGGTGGCGCAAGGTGTGGCGCTCGTAGAGAAAGGCGAGGAGCCTTCGACGCCGGTGCATCGGGCCGCGGTGGACGAGGTACTCGACGAGGTTGGCGAGCAGGAAGGTGGCCGGTACGACGAGCGCCTCGAGGGGGCGGATCTCCGCCACGCGCGAGACGGCGGCGGCGATGACGGTGAGCGAGGCGAGGCTCGTGAAGGCGAAATGCGCCCAGCCGGACGCGCGCGTGCCTGGCATTCGTTCGGCGCGGTTCTGGCCGCGGAAGGCGACCACGGCGGGCGGGGGCGGCATGCGGGAATTCTAGCGGCGCTTTTCGGGCCGGATGCGTGAGATCGGTCGTCGGGAGCGAGGCGACGCGGGGAGGATGCTCCGGACGAACGGGGGCGCGCTGAAAAGGCCCGTGGACGATCTCGTCCCGCGGGCTTCGTGCTAGGTTCTGCGCGCGATGGAGCGGCACGAGCTCGAAGGTTTGACGCGCGAGGAGTTGATCGCGCTCGCGGAGCAGCTCGGCATCGCTCGCCCGCGTTCGTTGACGGTGCCCGAGCTCGTGGACGAGGTCGTGACGCGGACGGCGCGGAGCGAGCGGGACCGCGCGAGGTCGCGTGGATGGCTGGGGCGGGCGAGGGATCTCTTGGCCGGGGTGATCGAGCGAGGTCTGCACATGCCCGACGTGGCGAGCGCAGTCCGGACCGTGCCGCCGGCGAAAGGCTGGCCCACGGCGCCGGCTCCGCTGGCGACGGTGACGCTCGCGGAGATCTACGCGGCGCAAGGGTTCCTCGACAAAGCGATCGGGGTGCTGGACGAGGTGATCACGCGCGAGCCCGAGCACACGGAAGCGCGCGTGCTCCGGCAGCGGCTCGTCGCGGGTGAATCGCCCGTGCACGAAGAGACGATCGAGGTGGAGGCGGCGTCTGAAGAGATCGAGGCCGTCACGGAGGATGTCGTGATCACGCCGAGCGAAAGCGAGATCGAGCCCCAGCCGGCCGAGGACACGAGCACGACGGAGCCCCGCGCTGCTGTCGTGGAGGTCGCGGAGACGGTCGTGGTCGCGGAAGCGGTCGCGGAAGCGGTTGCGGTTGCGGAAGCGGTCGCGGAAGCGGAAGCGGAAGCGGTCGCGGAAGCGGTCGCGGAAGCGGTCGCGGCGCCTGAAGAAGTCGATGCCATCGACGAGCTTCCTCTTCCCGAGCGCTACAACACCGACGAGATCGTGGCGATCTCCGTGGATCCGACGACGGTCTACCTTTACTGGGAGGTCCGTCCGCAAAGCCTCGCGAGCGCACGGGCGCGACATCCCGACGGCTCGTTCGTCGTGCGGATGGTCCACGTGACCCCGAGCTGGGACGGTCCGATCGTCGAGCAGCGGGATCTGCGGATCGACGCGCTCTTCGGCGACGCTTACCTCCGCAACTTGCGGCCCGGATCAAACGTGCGCGTCAGCGTCGGCTGGCTCGCGCATGGCATCTTCGAGCCCTTCGCCATCGGCGCGGACGTGGCGACGTCGCGCCGCGAGCCGACGGCTTCGGTCTCGCGCGTGGTCGCTCGATGGTCGCCCGAACGAAACGTTCGCGGGGCAGCGGGTGCCGCGCCCGAAGCGTACGAAGCGTCCGAAGCGTCCGAAGCGTCCGAAGGCAGAGGGCCGGCGCCTGCCGAGATCGAGGCGATGCTCGGGCCGATCCTCTCGAGCACCGAGGCTCCCGCACAGACGGGCGGCGGCGGGCGGATCGAGGCGCTCGGCGAGCGGTGGCCCACGCTGGATCTGGGTGGCCGTGGGGCCGAAGCGGAGCTTGCAAAGCCGGGCGCGCCCACGCGTGGCGGCGCGAGCGAGTTGCCTCGGGGCGGCGCGAGCGAGCAGGTTCGTCCCGGGACACGCGAGCGGTAGGTTCGGCGGCGAATTTCAGGCCGGTACGCAACTCGTCGCGGCGCGCGTCGATGTAGACGCATGGCCCAACGAGAGAGCTCTCCGTTTCCGTTCGCCCTCGCCGCCGCGGTCGTCGCGCTCCTTCACGCGGCCCCGCTTCATGCGGCATCCACGTTGCCCGACGACGACTGGAGTTTCGGCACCGTGGCCGATCTCGACGACGCCACGGCCCACGAGCTCTGGGGGGACGGGGCTTCGCGTGGATCCCTCTGGGTCGCGCTCCAGGCCTCGTTCGTGCGTCGCGACGAGGGGAACCACGATTTCGGCGCGATGGTGATGCTCGGCGTTCCCCTCGAACGGCTGGGGCAGCCGCGTGCACGAAGGGATGGATCTGCGTCACTCATCGGCGATGCCGCGGGGACCCGTCGCTTGCCTGTGCCCGCGGAGATCACGCCTCCATCCGCCGCACCCGCGCCGCCGTCGGAGGCACCTCCCGCCGCGCCACGCGTATCTTTTCCCCTCGTGATCTCACCCATCGTCGCGCGCGCCGCCGTGGCCGCGGCGATCGAACATGCGCGGCTCGAGGAGCACGTCGCGCGGATCGATCGCGTGGCGTCCCGCGCGCGGGCGTCCGCTCTTTTGCCCGAGCTGCGGCTACGCGTGACGCGTCTGCTCGACGAGAACCGCGCGCTCTCGCCGACCGAATACGACCCGGATCGCGTCACGGCATCCGGAGGGTCGAGCCTTTGGCTGGAGGCGCGCGCGACGTTCCGCCTCGATCGATTGGTGTTCGCCGACGAAGAGGTGGCGCTCGAGCGGCTCCGCGAAGATCGCGCCGCGGCGAGGCAGAAGCTCGAAGCCCGGGTCCTCGACGCGCTCTTCGCCTGGCAACGCGCGTGCGTGGAGCGAGACGATCCGGCGCGGGAGCCTTCGGCCCGCGCGCTCGCGGAGCTGAAGGTGATCGAGGCGGACGCAACGCTCGACGTCGTGACAGGGGGCTTCTGGTCGCGTTGGAAGGCGTCGCGGCTCGGGGAGAACGCGGCTGCGAAGCGGTGAGGTCGCGCGCGGGGGGGGTCCCCCGGCCCCCCCCCCCGGGGGGGACCCCCCCGCCCCCGGGCCCGCGCGCGCCGGCGCGGCGGG
>JANMGF010001361.1:0-2546 GCA_031374535.1 Polyangium sp. (in: bacteria) | reverse complement strand
CTCCCGCGTGTGCACGAGGCGCCCGTTCTCGGGGTGCGTGCGCAGCGGCTCGCGGTCGATGAGCTCGAAGGCCGTGGCGGCGGTCTTTCCGTTCTGGATCACCGCGTCGGCCAGCGCGTCCGGGAGCACCAGCATGCCGGGCACCTTCTCGGCGATGACGATCACGTGGGCGTCGACATCGGGCCGCGAGATCCAGCGGTCCGCGAGGGGGTTGTCCTTCTTCGCCGACGCGGGCTTGCGGACGTGCCAGCGGTCCGAGGGAGACCGCAAACGGTAATGCGATGCGTCGCCGGTGACCACGCCCGCGGGCTCGCTCTCGATGTCGCCCTGGGCCGTCCAGACGAGCGCGGCGATCGGGTTTGTGCCCGTCAGCGTCGCGGAGAGGCCAAGCACGTTGATGAGCGCGTAGACGCCGAAGAGCGCGCCGCCGAGGGCCATGCGTGGTTTGCCTGCGTCGCCGACGAGCAAGAGCAAGAGCGAGCCGCTCACGACGACCTGCATCACGGCGAGGAACGGATCCTTCATCGCGAGCAGGGCCGTCAGGACGATCAGCCCAAACGCCACGCGCACGATCGCCCACGGCAAGAACCGGCGATTCTTGGAGAGCAAAGAGATCCCGATCACGACGTCGATGATCGCGGGCAAAATGCTCCGGCCGGGGGAGGTGAGTGCCGTTGGGTTCGGGTCGGACGGCAGGACGATCGCCTCGATGAGGACGAGCGCGGCGTTGGCGATGAGCAGGCCGCCGGCGAAACGCTGGGCCGGCGTCACCTCCGTCGGCAAACGCAGGATGGGCGGCTCGGGCAGCGGCGCCGTGGGAGGAGCATAAACATTTGCCTCTTGCGGAGGCGGCGCGTCCGGGGCTGGGTTTGTCATGACGTGCGCGATGCTACGCGGGCCTTGGGCGTCCGTCGACGGCCGGATCAAGGGGAGCAGCGCGCTTTTTCTGCCCAGCGGAGCCTCTCGCGTTCGGCGACGGGCAAGAAACGGATCTTGCGACCGCGGCCCCGGTCGGCGACGACGATCTCCACGGGCTCTTTCGGGTCCTTGTCGCCGGGCACCTTCGACGAGAGCAGGAGCGCGCCGTCCTCGAGGCCCGCGCGCGCGGCGGCCGAGCCGGGGAGGAGGCCACGGATCATCGCGGGCTTTTGGCGCAGGCTCTCTGCGTCGAAGCCGAGATCGTAGACCTTCGTTTTGGTACGCGCTCGGTGGAAGCAGGGGCCGAAGGTCTCGTCGGGCAAGGTGATTTCCCCGTGTCCACGCACCATCACCCAGTCGAGCTCCTCGCCGCGGGCGGGGCCGAGCTCGCGCGTGACGAGCTCGCGGAGCGCCGCGAGGGAGAGGTCCGGGGTCTTCTCGGCGGCCGCGCGATCGAGGAGCAGGCGGACGAGATCATCGAGAGACCGCTTGCCGCGCGAGGCCTTCTGCAGGGCCGCGTCGAGGGCCGCGGCGTAGATCGCGCCGCGCTGGTAGTCCCGCCTCGAGCGTGCGTGGGCCGGACGATCCCCCTCCGCGCCCGTGAGGGTTCGTTCGAGATCGGCGGCGAAATCGCCCCGGGTCACGAGGTCCTCGGCGAGCGCGAACTTGCGGGCGTAATGCACGGCGAACCCCTCGGAGAACCAGCCCATGGGCTCGCCGCCCTCGGCCACGAGGCGCACGGCGCCGCCGATCCAGCGGTGGGCGAGCTCGTGGGTCGCGGCGAGGGTGACGGCCGCGTCGAAGGGCCTGTCGTCGCCGATCCAGAGCCCGAACGAGCGGCCGAGCAGGGCGCCGTCGTGGCCCTTTCCAAGGCCGGGCTCGGCGATCAGGAGGTAGGAAAACCCGGCGGTCGCCTGGGATCCGACGCGTGGCTCGCCGCCGAAGAGGCGCTTCAGGGCGGCGTGGGCGCGCGTGATGCCCGCGCGGGCGGCGTCGGGATCGAAGGCGGGGCGGCCGAGGAGGACGAGGCGGCCTTCCTTTTCGGGGTCCTCGAGGAAACGGAGCCGGCCGGCGAGGTACACCGCGTTCGCGAGCTCGGCGGGCGTCGCGCGGACCTCGACGTCGTCGCCCACGCCGAACGAGCTTGCGCCGGCGGCGCCGGGGGCGAGGGCGCCCGGGCGAAAACCGAGGTGCACGGCGAGCGGATCGCTCGTGCGGGGCAGGAGCAGGAAGGTGTGGCCGACGCCGGAGAGGCGCTCGTGGTCGAGGTGGAGGGCAAAACGCGCGGCGTCGCGGGGCGCGGAGGCGACGCCGTAGGTGATCGCGAGGTGTCCTGCCGGTGCGCGGGCGAGCACGAGCGTGTGGTCGGGCCCCTCGTCCGGGCCGGGCTGGGTCGGGATCTCGCCGTCTCCGTCGCGGACGCGTATGCCTCGAAGCGCGGCCTTTCCGTCGATGCCGGCCCATCCGCGGGCGATCGCCAGCTCTTTCGTGCGGCTCGCCTCGGGGCCGACGAGGTGAACTTCGACGTCGAGCACGGCGCGATCGGGCCGCGGGGTGAGGCGCACGGTGAGGCCGTCGGGGAGCGAGGGCAGGGGAGGGAGGGGAGGGAGGGGAGGGAGGGGCGCGGC
>JANMGF010001349.1:0-3303 GCA_031374535.1 Polyangium sp. (in: bacteria) | reverse complement strand
CGAGGTGGGTCTCGATCGGCGCACGTTTGCCGTCGATCTGGCTGCCGAACTGGACCGCGTACCGAGGCAAACGGAAACGCCAGACGCCCTCCGGGAGGATGCCGCCGACCTCGACCGGCTCGTCGCCGAGGAGCGGCGTCGAGGCAAAAAGCCCCGGGACCGACCAGGTGTTGTGGAGCGGGTCGAAATCACGCGGACGCACGGGCGCGCGGGATCGGGCCCACGCGGCGTCATGCGTGCCGATACGCGAGCGCCGCGGCTCCCAGTGCGCGAGGATCGGGGCGAACGCGCCATGGCAAGGATGCGAAGGAGCGCCTCCCTCCTCGATCGAGGCCGGTTCGAGCGAGGGCGCAGGCTCGCCGAGGAGGCGCGCAGGTTGGCTCGAGAAACCCAGACCGATGGGGTTCGAGGGCTCGAACGCGCCCGTCGTCGGATCGAGGCCGCCGTACGCGCGATCGAAGCGGAGCGGCACGGGCTCGACGAGCGGCGCGGGATCCGAAGGCGCGACGCCGCCGCGCCAGCTCTTCACGTAGACCCGCGGCCCGTGGACGACGACGACCTTGCGCAGGTTGCCGACCGAGAGCCACGCATACACGCGCCCCTTGTTGCCCGCTCCGCGCGGCGGCGGATACGCGACGCCGACGAGCCCGACGTCGGTGCCCGGCTTCTCGTCGGCCGCGAGGTCCGCGGGAAAACGCGCGCCCCCGCCCCCGTCCCCCTCGTCCACGCGTCGCATCGGCGCGAGCACGAGGCGCGCGGCGCCCTGGAAGTTGACCTTGTACGCGACCTTGGCCACGACAAACGCGACGTCGCGGCCGTGCCGGTCCATCGTCGTGTCGCCCCCGACGCTCGCCCAGCTGACGTTCTCGACGAGGGCCTCGAAATTCATTGCGGCCGGATGGTACGCGCACCGCTCACCCGGCGACAAGGCTGAACGGGCCTTTCGAGGAGGCTCAGGAGTCGAAGGTGATATCCGTCCGTGTCTCGCGCTCCCGCGGGGCCACGCGCGCCGTGGCTTTACGCGCCCGCAGGTGATCGCCGAGGTCCGAGAAAAGATGCGCGAGGCTGGTGTACATTTGCGCCGCCTTGCGCGTGCCCCGCTCGAAGCCGCGATCGGCCTCTTCGAGCGCGCGGCAAGCGTTCATGTACGCCGCCTCGCGGTCGCTCTTGCTCATGGCGTATCGCGCGAGGCTGTAATGGATGCGCGCCATTCGACGGTGCGGGGTCGCGCCGGTCGAGGTCATGGCCATTTCGGTGTAAAAGTTGAGCGCGCGTTCGAGGCGCTCCTGCGCGTGATGCGTGACGCCCGAGAGGATCTCGATCCAGCCGAGATCCATATCGATCTCGGCGCAAAGATCGGCCGGGGCCGAGGCGCGGGTACCAATGTCGAAGGCGCGCTCGAGCAGCTCACGCGCCTCGGCATACGCGAGCTCCCGCCCGCGCTGGTTGCCGACGCGGGCGAGCAGCTCGGTGGTGAGGACGAGCTCGATGTCGTGCTCGATCGCGAGCTTCGTGGCCTCGACGACGTGGGGCCAGAGCTCGGTGCGCTCGCGGGCGCTTCCGTCGAGGTAAGCGACGAGGAGCAGCTCGAGCGCGTCGTGCATGGCCGCCGTGCGTTGCTCGGGCGTGACGAGCTCCCGCACGCGGGCCCGGAAGGTGGGCTCGTAGGAGATCATGTCCGCCTCCTCGCGCACGAAACCGAGCTTCAGGAGGACGGGCAAGACGTCGGTGAGATCCCCGAGGCGCTCGTGGGGCAAGTCGACGTCGGCGAGGAACGCGAGGACGCGGGCGAGGCGGACGGCGCGTGGATCCTCGCGGAGCGCCTTGGCGAGGGCGCGATCGGGCGAGACCTCGACCGTCGCGCCGATGCCGGCGAGGGCCCGGAGCTTCTTTTCGATCTCGGTGAGATCGACGGCGTGGATGTCGTCCGCGGCCGGCATGGGCAGCTTCTCGAGCGCCTTGCGGGCTTGCTCGGGCGTGCCTCTTTCGTGCACGACGCGGCAAAAAGCGGCGGCGAGCTCGGCGGGGGTGGGGAGCAGGCCGGGGAACTCGCGCGACCAGCGTCCAGGGAGGGACATCGGCGAGAGGAGGCGCATGGCGCGCTCGAGGTCGTCGACGCCGGTCTCGATCTCGCCATGCGCAGCCTTGGCGAGGGCAAACGCATGCCACGAGAAGACGTCGCCGCCGGGCATGAGCTTGCCGAGGATGGCGCCGTGTTTTTCGGCGACCTCCCGCGTGAGGAGGCCGTCGTAGAGGCCCTCGCGGCAGCGGGCGATCCAGCGGAGCGCGAGGACGAGCTGCTGGGTGGTCTCCATGCGGCTCGACTCGACGGCCTCGTCCTCCTGGGGATCGTCGAGCCAGAAAAGAGCCTGCTCGGGGTGGTCGACGAGCAAAAAGGCCGCGGCGCGGAGGATGTCGGGTTGCTCGCGCGAGGGGATGGCGATGACGGCGCGGGGCTGGCCGGCCCAGAGGAGGAGGCGGCCGGCGGCCTTTTCGGGCGGGCGCGGGCGGTTCGGGTCGTCCTCGCCGCCGGGCGGGGCATGGACGTGATCGGCGACGGCGCGGCCGAGGGCGGCCCATTCGGCGAGGGGGCGGCCCTTTTTGAGGTCGGAGCGGAGGGCGGTGACGACGCCGTGGAGGTGCTTGGAGGAGCGGAGGAGGTTGGCGAGGCGCGCGTCGGCGCAGTCGGGGGACCACTCGGAGGGGGGAAGGAGCTCGCAAGCGCGGCCGATGCAGCGGAAGACCTCCTCGTCGAGCTCGCCGGCGAGGCTCTTGGCGCTGGCGAGGCCGAGGTGGGCGGCGCCGGAGGAGGCGTCGAGGCGGAGGGCGGCGCGGTAATGCTCGATGAGATTGGCGGGATTCGAGCCGTCCTGCTCTTCGTGCTGGGCGGCGACGAGGTGCATGAGGGCGAGCGACTGCGCCATGGTGGGCGCCTTGGCGACGCGCGGGGTGGGCGGCCCGAGGGGGATCTTCCACTTGCGATTTTGCTCGTAGAATCGATCGATCGTGGTGACGACGCCCTCGACGCCGCCTTCGCTGTCGAGGCGGCAAGCGATGCCGAGGAGCCGCTGTCGGCTGTCGAAGACGGGCCCGCCGGCCTCGTTTTCGTGCACGACCTGGAGGAGGCGGGGCAAGGGCGGCAGCTCGTCGGGCGGCCGCGAGGTGCGCGGGGATTCGTCCGGGTCACCGGCCATGAGGGTGACGCTGGTCCAGTGAAGGACGACGGCGCGCTTGGCGAGGGCGTTGTCCACGGAGTCGCGGAAACCGACGAGGCTGACGGGGGTATCGAGGTCGAAACCCTCG
>JANMGF010001335.1:0-10885 GCA_031374535.1 Polyangium sp. (in: bacteria) | reverse complement strand
CGCAGAGCGGTTAATAGGGGAACACCGGCGCGCATCAGCGCGGTCATCTGACGACTAAAAATAATCAACGTCTCTGGTGTGGGTTTTTTTGTATTAAAACGAGCGTTAAATGCTTTTAATAAATCGACTTGTTCGACATATGGCTCAATCGAAATCGGAATGATGCCCTTTTTGATGAGATCTTCGCCAGCGGCGTTGCGATCGGCAACTTCTAATTGGCCTTCGACTATTTTGCCGGATTTGTTGCGGCCTTTATAGGCGAATTTGGCCATGGTTTAATCGGCTTCATCGGCTTCTATGCCGGTGAGCATTCGGTCTGAGGTGGCTAACTGAAAGACTTCGTCTAATGAAGTCGTGCCTTGCATGGCATAACGTAGCGCACATTTTGATAAAGGCTCATAACCGTCTTGTTTGCGGGCTATTTGGGTGAATAAATCGGCATCATTTTTTTGTAGAGCGGTGGTTAAGCTTTCTGTCATTTGTAGGAGTTCATAGACCCCTAAGCGGCCTTTATAGCCGGTGTTATTGCAGTGATTGCACCCTTTGCCGTGTTTAAATTGTGCTTGCAACGCCACTTCGGCGTCATTTTCAGCAATAGCGCGAATCAGTGCGCGTTGTTGATGATCCAATACTTGATCTTCTGTGCAATGGCTACAAATGCGTTTGATTAAGCGCTGAGCCATAAAGCCCAAAACGCTCGAACCCACGACAAATGGTTTGGCACCCATGTCCACTAAACGAAAAGCCGAGCTGATGGCATCATTGGTATGTAAAGTGGACAGAACTAAGTGACCTGTCATGGCTGCTTTTAAAGCAATCTCGGCGGTTTCGCCATCGCGAATCTCACCGACCAAAATAATATCGGGATCTTGGCGCAGTGCAGCGCGTAAAACAGCGGAAAAGGTTAGCCCAACCTTGGTGTTGACTTGAACTTGATTGATGCGCTCCATCCGATATTCAATTGGGTCTTCTGCAGTGATCACTTTGTTTTCGGGTTTGTTGAGCGCATTTAACGCTGAATATAAAGTAGTAGTTTTACCGCTACCGGTGGGTCCTGTTACCAAAAACATGCCATGTGAGCGCGAGATCAACATGCGGAATCTGGCATCAACGGCTGGTGGCATATTCAGGGCACCAATGTCCAAATCAATACTGGTTTGATCGAGCAAACGCATTACCATGGATTCACCATATGGTGTTGGCATGGTGGATAAACGCACATCAATTTTGCGATCTTTCAAGGTCATTTGAAAACGACCATCTTGCGGAATGCGTTTTTCAGAAATATCGAGATCACACATAATTTTTAACCGCATGACAATTGCGGTGGCAATGCGTTTTTCTTTGATAATGCGTTCATGTAAGATGCCGTCAATTCGCAGGCGAATGCGAATTTGTTTTTCTTCGGGCTCAATATGAATGTCGGAGGCTTTGTTTTTGACGGCATCGTTAAATATGTTGTCAATAAAACGCACCACGGGTGCATCGCTTTGTTCGGCAGTTGCATTGGCGTCGCTAAGCGAAAAGTTCATGCCAGTATCAACCAGATCGGTTTCTAACTCTTGCGCCAATGATGTAATTTCCGCATCGTTGGTGTAAGTGTTATCAAAAATGGCATTCATCTCCACTTCTCGCACAATGGCTAAATTTACTTTTTTGCCGAGGGTGCGTTTTATTTCATCTACAGAAAATATGTCGAATGGATCCACGACGCCAACTTTCAATGCGTCACTGGTTTCTTCTAAGACAATGGCTCGATAACGCCTGGCTTGTGCTTCGGGAAGTCGTCTAATTAAGTCGCTGTTGACAGGAAAACCTTTAAGATCAACAAATGGCATATCCAGGCTGTCGGACTGAACTTGGATAAGACGGCTTTCATCAATAAAGCCTAAATCGATGAGTACTTTGGCTAAGGTGCGTCCGGTTGCCTTTTTTTCACTTTCAGCAAGTTTAAATTGACCTTCAGTAATCACGCCTTGTTGAATTAAAATTTCACCAACGGATGGGTGTTTTTTAAATTCCATGTCATGAGCCTCTTAACTTTGCGAAGAATTTTTTGATTAACCCCGCCCTAGCCATCCTCTTGTCAGGGGAGGGAATTATTTTTTTTAAAATCATTTAAAAACCATGGTCGAAGGTTTGATATTGAGCTCAGGATTCTCTAAATAGTGATTACTGTCTTTAATCATCTCAGTCCAAGTGAATTGATTAACGATCTGTGGTTTGAGCAAAATAACGAGTTCACTTTTTTTGCCGATAAAGCTGTGTTGTTTAAATAAGCGGCCAACCAGTGGGATTTGATCGATCCAAGGAATATTGGCGTTTTGTTTTTTCTCTGTGCTTTTTAATAATCCACCCACGATGACGACTTGATTGTTTTCGGCTTTTACAATGCTATCGGTTTCGCGAATACTGCTCACGGCAAGTGGTAAAGATAAAACTGCATCTTTGCCAAGGTCGACTACTTTAGTTTTTTCAGAAACTTCACTGACGGTGGGGTGAACATGCAAAATGACATCATTCGCATCGCTAATTTGAGGCGTGACATCTAAGGCAATGCCTGAAAAAAATGGCGTGAGTTCAACTTCTGGAATGCTTGGGGTGGTTTGGGTTGAGCCTGAACTGGATGTAGTTTCGGTACTTTTTTTAACATTAGTGACGAAAAATTCATCTTGGCCGACTTTAATCACGGCTTTTTGATTGTTGACAGTCGAAATGCGTGGACTAGAGAGTACGCGTACGTCGCCCTGCGTTTTGCTTCCGACCTCGAGATCCCGGAGCGCGCGGGCCTCGGCGACGTCCAGGCAAGAAGCGGCGAGCGGGGCCGTGGCGGCGAGCAAGAGGACGGCGAACATGGTGTGGAGACGGTTCACGGGTTCCCTCCGTAGCGGAAAAGGAGCGAGAGCCTGCCGACGTACGCCGAGCCGCCCTGCGCGTCGAGGAGAGCGCCCCAGCGCGGGGACATGTAGAGCCGGGTCTGGAGGCCAACATGCCCCCCGATGCCGCTGCCGAGGCCCGGGGTCTTCCACCCGCCCGCGAAGCCGTCGTGGCGGTGGTCGTAATAAACCATGGCCTCGCCGCGCGGGTAGCCGCTGTGGCCGAGGTACATGCCAAAGGCCACGCGGGGCGTGAGGAGATCGTTGGCCTCGACGCCGATGCCAGGGTAGCGGTGCGCCGCATACGCGAAGCCGAGGCCAAGCTCGGCGAAGGAGCCTCGGAGCGTGGGGCCGACACGCGCGAGATCGAGGCGGCCGAGCAGGTTGAGCTCGCCCGTGGTGACGGAAAATCCCTCGGTGCCGAAGGAGTGGTTCGTGAGGGCGAGCTCGAGGTCGAGGTACGAGCCGTCGGGCGCGCGCGCGTCGTTCGCCGTGCGGGGGCCGAGGAAACGATAGGCGCCGGCGACGCGGGTGCGGGCGTTGGTGTCGTCGAGGGCAAAGAAGCCGAGGGCCGAGAGGCGGACGGAGCCGGCGCGGAGGTCGATGCCCGGGGTGAGGAAGGCGTTGTACGCGAAGTTGGGGTCGTGGACGAAGGTGAGGCCGATCTGGGATTCGAACCAGGGGAGGAAGGTCGGCGGGGCCCCGGTGCCGCCCTCGGGCGCGAGGACGCCGTAGAGATCAGCGAGCGCCGGGACGAAAAACAACGCAGCGCCGGTCACGGCGCCGAGGACGAGGGGGCCGACGAACCTGCGCGTGGCGCCCGACGCAGCCACGAGACCGATGCTGCCGACGATGAGCCCGACCCCGAGGCCCTCGGCGCCGAGCAAGACGAGGCCCGTGCGGGTATGGCCGAGGACGAGGTGTCCGGTGCCGTGCACGAGTGCGCCCGGAAAAACGGCGCCGGCGACGGAGAGCGCCTTGCGGGCCGTGCTGGGGGATTTTTCGACAAGCGCGGGGGTGGGTTTGGCCGGGGGCTCGGCGGCGGCGGCCGGGAGCGCGGCGAGCACGAGAGGGAACGCGAGGGCGTTGAATCCTGTCACGTCGCGGAGCTTAGCCGAAAATCGAACTTGTATTTCCAGGCTGAACGGCTGTTTAATGCTCTCGCGGAGGCGGGTGCCACCGCGAGGCCATCCATGAACCGGATGAAATACGGGGCTCTGTATCTTTCGGCGCTGCTCTTGGTAGCGCTCGGCGCGGCTTGCGGCGATGACGGACCCGTCACCCCGCCGGGATCCACCGCAGGCACCGGCGGCGCGGGCGGCGCGGGCGGCAGCGGCGGCAGCGGCGGCGCGGGGGGGACCGGTGGAATGCCTGCCGCGTTGCCCGGTCCTCCCGGCGTGGAGACGGTCAGCGCAGGCGACGTGATGAGAAGCCCGAGCTACAAGATGGTCTTCACGCTCGGGCAGCCCACGCAAAACCAGACGAAGACAACATCGCCCGGCTATCGCATGCAGGGCGGACTCATCGGAGCGAACGGGAGCTTGCCATGAGCAACGGAATGATCAGGCGTCTGTTTTCGGCCTCGGTGCTCGCGGGCGCGCTCCTCGCGGGCGCGGCCGCCGCAGAGGCCGCAGTACCGCAAACCATCACCCACCAGGGGCGGCTCTACGACGCGGACAATGTTCCCGTGAATGGCACG
Organism: Polyangium sp. (in: bacteria); assembly: GCA_031374535.1. GTDB lineage: Bacteria > Myxococcota_A > Polyangia > Polyangiales > Polyangiaceae > Polyangium. The sequence goes on along the minus strand of JANMGF010001335.1, from coordinate 6,310 downwards.
CTGAAGGTGCGGTTCGCGATGTATGCGGAGCCGTCGGCGATGGTGTCGATCTGGAGCGAGGAGCACGACATCACCTTCGAGGAGGGGTACTTCTCGGCGAGCCTCGGGGCGATCACGCCGTTTGGCAAGGACGTCTTCGACGGCTCGATCCGGTATCTGGGCGTCACGGTGGGCGCAGATCCCGAGATGGAGCCGCGCGCCGTGGTGCAGAGCGTGCCGTACGCGATGGTCGCAGGCGACGCCGTGGGCGACATCCACCCGACGTCGGTGTGGGCGGGCGACAAGCTCGTGATCGACGGCACGGGCAAGTGGGTCGGGGATCCGACGGGGCTAATCGGGCCGGAAGGTCCGCAGGGACCCATGGGTGCAGTTGGCCCGACGGGTGCGACCGGTCCCGCGGGGCCAAAGGGCGCGACGGGCGCGACGGGCGCGACGGGCGCGACGGGCGCGACGGGGATTCAGGGGCCGATCGGCGCGACGGGCGCGACGGGCGCGACGGGCGCGACGGGCGCGATGGGCGCGCAGGGGATTCAGGGGCCGACAGGCGCGACAGGCGCGACGGGGGCGACGGGGGCGACGGGGGCGAAGGGCGCGACAGGCGCGACAGGCGCGACGGGCATCGTGTCGATCACGAGCCTCGATGCCCCCGGCAATACCATCAACGGCAGCTCGCTCGCGTTCGTGTGGGCGGCGCCGCCGGTCAGCGTGAATGTCGGGGCGGGGCAACGGATCACGGGCTCCGCGGTGGCCATCCTCGGATCGAGCGCAGGAACGGCGACGCAGGTAGGGTTTGGCCTCTGTTACCAGGCCTTCAACGGATCGATCACGTACTTCTCCTCGACCACGTACACCATCACGGCGAGCATCGCGGCGCGCGCGCCGTTTCCCGCCTCGGGCACGGTCTCGGGCCTCGCCGCAGGGGCCTACAGCGTCGGGTTCTGCGTGAGGAACGTGTCGCCGACCGCGCTCAACTCGAACCAGGAAATCAACGGCTGGGTCATGGTGAGCAACTGAACGACGGGCGCGCTCGTTCCCGCGAAGGCCCAACGCCCCACGCGTGCCTCACGCCTGAACGAGCCCCGCGCCCTTTTGCGCCGTGTCGACTCCCCACCTCGTCGTAGAAACCATCACCCGAGCCGCGCACCTGTTCGCGCTCGCCGTCGCGCCGCCGCTCGTCGCGCCGGAGCCCGCACCCGGGTCGATCGGGGGCGCAATCGTCGCAGTCGTGGCGCTCGTCGCGGTCGTGGCTGGGGCGCAGAGCCTGTACACGCGGGTTCGATCGCGCGAAGCCGGGATCGCGGCGGCGCTTTTCGTTGCTGCCGTGGTCGTGTCCCTCGTCGCGGGGGCGTATTTTCGTGGCCCACGGGCGCCGCTCGGACGGGGCGTGTTGTTCGTGGCCGTGCCTTTGTGGGCGGGCCTCGCCGTCGCGGCGGGCGTCGCGGCGCGGCGGCGTCGTGGCGTGGTCGGGGCCGGCGTCGTGGTGCTGGGGGTCGTGCTTTTTGGAGCGTCGGCCGAGTGGCTCTTCTCGACGCCGCGGATGTGGTGGCAAACGGTGCTCCGCGACGGTGACGTCCAGCGCGCGCTCGAGGAGATGACGGCTGAGTCGACGCGCGCCCGTGACCACGCCGGCGCGCTCGCTGTCTTCGATCGATGTCTCACGCTGAAACCTGCGAGCTGCGCCTGCGCGTCGCGTCGCGCTTTCGTCGTGCTTCACCTGCGGGACACGGCGCGCGCGCTCGAAGAAACGCAGGCCGCGGCGGATCGTTGTCCCAGCGATCCGGTCGCGCAGGCCGCATTCGCGTCGGCGCTCGCCACGAACGGAAGCGGGAAAAGGGCCGAGGAGGTGGCGCGCGCCGCGCTCGTCGACACGACCGAACCCCTCGTCGAATACGCGCTCGCGCTCGCGCTCGATCAGCAGGGCCGGAGCACAGAGGCCCTCGCGGCGGCTCGTCGCGCGGTGGAGGGAGGCGCCGGGCGTGATGCGGCCGTCCTGCTGGGCGCGCTTTCCATCCGCGACAACGATCTCGACGGCGCCGAAAAGGTCCTCGCGCCGCTCGTCCGGGAGGCCCCGAACGACGCGGAGGCGCTCTTCGATCTCGGGATCATCGCCGACAAGAAAAACGACTACAACCGCGCCCGCGAGCGGTATCTCGCCGCGTTGCGCGCCGATCCAGGCCTCACGGCCGCGCGGCGGAACCTCGCGCTGTTGACGTTGCGGTTCGGCATCGTGGAGGAAGCGCGTCACCACGCCCGCAAGCTCGTCGAGGCGACGCCGGGGGATCCGTGGAGCGTGGAGCTTTTGAGGCGTATCGAGCTTTCGGCCGGCAAGCCGACCGCGGGACCGCCTGGGCCCTGACGAGCGGACGATCTCGGCTCTCAGCGATACGGCCCGAGGCTCGTCGTCACGCCCGAAAGCGTGGCCACGGACGCGGCGAACGCGTCGGCCGTCGCGAGCATCTCCTCGGGATCAAGCACGAGCGGCAAGCGGATCCCCAGGCGGCCTTCCTCGAGCAAGGTCAGTCGTCCCGTGGCTTTGGTCAGCGCCTCGCTCCATGCGGCGGAAAGCGCGCGTTCGGGGCGCGTCGTCCAGAGCCGGCTCTCCACGGGGCGATTTTCCTCCCAGCGGTGATCGAGTGACATGGGGGTCCCCGCGCGGGAGAGGCCCTCGATCGAGAGGTCGCCGATGCAGAGCCGCGCGTTTTGATGTTCGGCGAAGCGCTGGTAGGCGGGCAGGGCGGAGGTGAACGCGAGGGGCGGAGGGATCGCGGCGATGGCCTTCGCGAGGCGATAGGCGAGCATCTGGCTTCGCGCGAGGAACCGCTCGAGGCCCGAGACCTGGTACACGCCGCCCTTCTGCACCACGACCGCGCGTTCGTCGTCGAGCGCCGCTTCGTCGAAGACCTCGAGCGCGTCGCGCACCTCCGCGCCGAGCAGGCTCGTCACCTGCATGGGCTCGCGCGCTTTCACCGTGAACCGCTTCGAGAGCCGTTTGTCCAGGCCGGGGAGCTTCGCGCCGAGATCGGTCCACCGGCGCTCGCAGAGGCGCAGATCGAGGCCAAGGGCCGGGTACGACAGCTCCGCCACGATGCACGGCCCGAGCCCCTCGCGGTGCTCCTCGGCCACCTCCACACGCACGCCGCCGACGTCGAGCACGAGCCCCGCCCGCTCGGGATCAAACGCGACGACCGTGGTTCCGGCCGCGCGGGCTGCATCGACGGCCGCGCGCCACACCGAAAGATGCCGCTGTTTGCCCACGAGCGGCAGGCCCGGCGCGGCGTGACGCGGGCTTTGCAGGCGCTCGACGACGACGGGCACGCGCAGGGAAAAATCGTGACCGAAGGCCACGACCGCGACGACCTCGAGGGCGTAATCGATGCGGATGAAGGGCGAATGGAAGGTCGGCGCGAGCTCCGGTGGGACGACGATCCGGAAGGGGATCGCGTCGCCCTCGACGGGTGTGCTCTCGAGGAGCGTCCAGGTTCGGCGATCGACCTCGGCGGGCCCGGCGGTGCTCGACACGATCGCGGTCTCGATGCAACGCGTCGAGAGCTCGATGCGGCGGAGCTTGCGATCACCGAGCCCGGTCACCGCGATGGCGCCCGCGAGGAAACCCGTGACGGGCAGGCGTTGGTCCTCGAGGGAGAGCTCGATCACCGGATCTTCGCCGCGATGCTCGCCGGCCTGGCTCGTGAACACCATGGGCTGCGGGCGACCGGGGGCCACGGTCGGCACGCGGATCGGCACGTCGTATTTTTCGTGGCGATCGGGCCACCACGGGATGTGCACGCGCACGGAGAACTCGTAGGCGATGGTGGTGAACTCGCTGCGATACGTGGGCGGGGCATACGGTGGCAGGTCGAAGTCGATCGCCTGGTCCCAGGTCCCCGGCTTCAGGACGCCCGCGGGAAAACTCTTGCCGAGCCTGAAAACCTCGCGGCGGTGGTACTTGCGGACCGAGGTTTTGCCCTGGGAGACCGTGCGTCGATAACGCATCTCGCTGCCGGCGAGCTCGACGTCGATGGCGTCGAAGGGTGTCTCGGTCGCGGCCGTCAGGCGGACGTGCGCGCGGAGCCTCTGGCCAGGGGTCGGCTCGGCCGGGTCGAGGTACACGGTGACGTCGGGACGGCTGCGCATCGGGGAGGCGCATCATCGAGCACGGGGCGCTCGGGGCACAAGATCAAGGCCGGGGTCCGGTGGAAATCAGCCACGCGTGGTAGGCGCGATAGGCCGCGTGCCACGCCGCGCGTTGTTCGGGGTCCTCTTGCGTGAGGCGCTCGTAGTGGCGATCGAGGGGATCCTTCTGCTCGGGTGTGATGCGGTAACGCGCGAGGATCTCGGCCCGTCGTTCGGGCGCCATGGCGAGCTCGACCGTCAGGGAGGCGTGTTGCTCGAGCGTGAGCAAAGGCCGAAGTGGAGGCGGAAGGCCGGGTTTCGGCGGGACGAGCATGGCCTCGGCCGGTCGTACGGTGGGCAGGGCAGATCCTCGTCGAGCGGAGGCACGCGGCGCGTCTCGACCGACATGGGCGGCCTTTCAATGCGCCGAGGCCGATCCGCCTTGCAGATCGATCACGCCCATCATCCCGGCGTCGGCGTGATCGAGGATGTGGCAGTGGTACATCCACATCCCCGGCCTGTCGTCGTACCGCACCGCGAACCGCGCCGTGCCGTCCACGGCCACGTTGATCGTGTCCTTCCATTCCATCGGCTGGATCGGGGCGAGGGACGCGTCGAGGGGCTGGAAGAAGAAGCCGTGCAAATGGAACGGGTGGTCGAAGTCCATCGCGTTTTTCAGGGTGAACACCTGGGTTTCGCCCACCGCGGCGGGGAGCGGGACGGCGTTCCACGAGGGCACGCCGTTGATACCCATCACCATCTTGCCGTCGATCTCGCCTTGCGTGAGCTCGAGCGCGACGGGCGTGGCGCCGGTGAGATCGAGCGGCGTGACCGCGCGGGACGTCGAGGGCACGGGCGTCGCCGAGGCCTCGTCCCCCTCGGAGAAACGCACGCGAAAGACCTCCTCCTCGGGCCGGTTGAAGGTCGTTCCGTAGCCACGATCGTAAGGCACCAAGCGCACGGGGAGCGTCGTGCCGGGCGCGCCGCGGGGCACCACGAGCACGTCGGCGCGTTCGCCCGGCGCGAGCACGAGCATGGACGACTCCACCGGCTTCGTCATGAAGCCCCCGTCGCCGCCGATCCGCGTGAACGTATGGCCCTCCATGGCGAGCTGGAAATATCGGCTCTTCGCCGCGTTCACCAGCCGCCAGCGTTGCCTGCGCCCGGAGAGCGCCTGGATCACCGGGTTCTTCCGGCCATTGACCAGCAAGAGATCCCCCTCGCGGCCGAACAACGTGCCGAACTCGAGCCCCGTCTCGGGATCTTGCAGCGATCCGTCGTCGCGCAGGGCCATGTCGGAGAGCACGAGGACGAGCTCGTCGCCGAGACCCGCCGGCTCGCTCGGGTCGTCCACGAGCAGGCCGCCATAGAGGCCGAAGCCGAGCTGCGCCGCCGAATGAACGTGCGGGTGGTACCAATAGAGGCCCGCGTCGGGCAGGACGAAGTCGTAGGTGAAGGTCTCTCCAGGCTGGATCTCGGGCTGCGTGTGCCCGGCCGCGCCGTCCATCGCCGCGGGGATACGCAGGCCGTGCCAGTGGATCGTCGTCGGCTCGGGCAGGGCGTTCCGGAAATGAACCACGAGGCGATCGCCCACGTTTGCCCGCAGGAACGGGCCGGGGATGCCGCCGTCGTAGGTCCATGCAGGCGTCGTCGTGCCTGCGAGGAGCGGAAGGTCCTCGACGCGGGCCTCGAGGTCGAGCTCCAGGGTGTGGGGATCGGGATTGCGGTCCGTCGCCGGGCGCATCGCGACCTCGGCGTCCCAGCCTGCGGGCTGGACGTCCGGACCGCCGCAGCCGAGGATCACGAGGGCGAGCACGGCGAACCGCGTGGGGGGCGCGTCTACGCGAGGCGGCGACATCGAGGACGAGCATCCGACGAGGCCCTCGCGAATGCAAGCCGCGGCGCGACGGCGCGTCTTGCGAGGGAAAGGCATCTGCTCGTAGGATGCCGAGGATGTCCATCCTCGTCCCAGGCGTGGCCCGCGGGCCCCGTCGTCAACGAAGCACGCCTGCCGCGCGCCGGGGGCGGGCGTGGACCTTCGTGCTCGTTTTGTGCTCGATCCTCGGCGTGACGTACGGCTGCGTCTCGCCCGACAGACCATACGGCGAAGGGCCCGCGGACGGGGGCGTGGGCGGCGCGGCAGGGCAGGGCGGGCAGGGCGGCGGGGCAGGGCAAGGCGGGCAGGGCGGCGGCGCGA
>JANMGF010001271.1:0-1202 GCA_031374535.1 Polyangium sp. (in: bacteria) | reverse complement strand
GGGCGATCGGGGCGATCGGGGCGATCGGGGCGATCGGGGCGATCGGGGCGACCGCGGGGATCGGGGCGACCGAGGCGACCGCTGGGGCCGAGGCGACCGAGGCGACCGCTGGGGCCGAGGCGACCGAGGCGACCGCTGGGGCCGAGGCGATCGAGGCGACCGCTGGGGCCGAGGCGATCGAGGCGACCGCTGGGGCCGAGGCCGTCCCTGGGACCGTGACCGCGATTGAGTCTGGAGGTCGCAGCAGGGCTACCCTGAAAACGCCGCCGGCCGGGGTCTTCGGCGTGTGATCTCGTTCGAGAGGAGCCATCCATGCAACGCGCGCGGTGTCGATTGCTGATTGTCCTCGCCGCCGCCCATTTGTTTCTCGTGACGCTCGGGGCGGCCGGGGTGCCATTGCGCGACGTCGGGCCCATCGGGCGCATTCTCCAGCAGTACAGCGCGCTCTCCGGCGCAGGAACCGGATACGGGTTTTTCGCGCCCACGGCCCGTGGCAAGCACGTGCTGACGCTCCACGTGGTCGACGCCGAAGGGCGCCGAACGACGACCTTCCTCGAAACGGGCGGACGACGCGAGATCGAGCTTCGCCTCTCCCAGATCGCGGGCGAATTGTCGGTGGACGATCCAGAGCTCCGGCGCGACCTGGCCACTTCGCTCGCCGCGAGGACCTTCGCCCGCCACCCCGACGCGCACGACGTCGTCGTACGCGTCGATCATTTCGAATCGGTATCGATGGAGGAGCACCGACAGGGTGTTCGGCCGCAATCGCCCCGGGTCTACGAGGCGAGGTTCGAGCGCCCGCGCCGGCAAACGGAGGGAAGCCATGGCGACGTCGATCCAGGATGAGCCGCCCCCGAAAACGCGCGCGCGCCACGCCCTCTCGGCCTTTCTCTTCACCCCGGCCACGGCGCGCCCTCTCGCCGCCTTGCGTATGGGCCTCGCTTTCGTGCTCCTCGCGCAGGTCGTCGTGCTTCACACCGAGCTCGTCGATTGGTTCGGGCGTGACGGCCTTTTCCCGGGCGACCTCGCGCGCGCCTTCGGCCCCTCGTTCGGGCCCCGCACGGACGACCTCCTCGCGTGGCTTTCGCCGCTCGGCCTCGGCGAAATGGACGGCATTCGCGTGATCGGGGCCGTCTACGTCGCGGCCCTCGTCTTGCTCGCCCTCGGCCTGTTCACGCCGCTCGCCGCCTTGCTCGCGTGGT
>JANMGF010001239.1:0-1542 GCA_031374535.1 Polyangium sp. (in: bacteria) | reverse complement strand
TCGACAACGTGCCGGGCGGCGTGGGTCTGGCCGAACGGATTTACGAGTCGGCGCACGAGCTCGTGGCGCGGACGCGGCAGCTCGTTTCACGTTGCACGTGCCAGGCGAGTAGCCCGAGCGCGGCCTTCTTCCGCACGCCGTCCCCGCTCGTCGCGCCCACGCACATCGGGCAACCCGCCTGGCACGTGCAACGTGAAACGAGCTGCCGCGTCCGCGCCACGAGCTCGTGCGCCGACTCGTAAATCCGTTCGGCCAGACCCACGCCGCCCGGCACGTTGTCGAAGAGGAAGATCGTCGGATCAAACCCGGCGTGCGGGCCTCCCGAAGCCTGCGGCGGTTTGTCCTCATCTTCGCCGCCGTCCCCGAGCGTCTGCCCGATGTCCCGCGGGTCGCACATCAGCGCGAGCGTCGAGACCGTCTCCAGCGCCACCGCGATCCCGCGCATCCCCTCGATCGCCGCGGCGCGCCCGAGCCCGAGCTCGAGGCACACTTCCTCCGGCACCGTCAGCCAGAAGCTCGTCGTGTGCATCTGCATGTCCGGCAGCCGGACGTCGCCGTAGCCCGTGTTTTCGTGCGTGTGGAACTTGATCTTCTTGTAGCCGACGATCTTCTCCACGACGCTCACCTCGCCAAAGCCCGTGAGGGCACGGCCGAGCGGCGCGCGCGCGTTCTCCTCGATGACCGCCACCTTGCGTTTCGTCATCGCCGTCGTGAAGTAGTCGGGCTCGACCTTCGCGACGAACGCCTTGTGGTTCTCGTAGTCGAGCTTCTCGACCTGGTACTGCTCGCCGTCGTGCTGGTAGATCGCCTGCTCGTGCAGCATCGTGTGCGCCCCGCGGAAATCCAGCTCGGCGAGGACCTTGCCTTCGACGCGATCGATGATGACGAAGTTGTCCCAGCCCACGGTCCGAAGGCTCACGTGGTTGGCCGGGTACGCGTCGGTCGACCAGTGGAAACGGTCGTCGGACTCGTGCACGACGCCGTGCCCGGCGAGGAAACGGAGCGCCGCCTCGGTGTCCTCTGGCGCCATCCCGCGGTAGTCCTCGCCGCGCAAGAACGGCATCTCGAAGGCCGCGCACTTGAGGTGCTGGATCAGGATCTCGGTGTTGTCCGGATCGATCCGCGCCTCTTCGATCTCGCCACGCAGGAGGTACTCGGGGTTCGTCGCGAGGTACTGATCGAGCGCGTTGCTGTTCGCGACCATCACCGCGATGCTCGTACCGCCGCGCCGCCCCGCGCGCCCGAAGCGTTGCCACGTGGCCGCGATGCTGCCCGGGTACCCGGCGCAAACGACCGCGTCGAGCTCGCCGATGTCGATCCCCAGCTCGAGCGCGTTCGTGGCCACGACGCAGAGGATCTCGCCCTCCCGCAGCCCGTGCTCGACCTTCCGGCGCGTCTCCGGCAGATAGCCGCCGCGATACGCCATGATCGACTCCGGCCCGACCTCGTCGCCCATCCGATCACGCAGGTACTTCAGCATGATCTCCACGGAGTTCCGCGACTGCCCGAACACGATCGTCGGCACGCGCGCCCGGATGAGAT
>JANMGF010001235.1:0-8538 GCA_031374535.1 Polyangium sp. (in: bacteria) | reverse complement strand
ATCTCATCGAGGAGGTGCGGCGCACCTGGCAGTTCTACCGCGACCGCCGGCCGGAGACGTACGGAGACATGGTGAAGCTCTTGCCCTGAACCGGGGGCGTTTCGGGAGGACGAGATGGGCATCCTGATCAAAAATGGCGAGATTGTCACCGCGTCGGACAAGTTCGTCGGTGACGTATATTGCGAGGGCGACAAGATCGTGGCGGTCGGCCCCGGGCTCGCGAAGCAGAGCGCGGACGACGTCGTCATCGACGCCTCGGGCCAGCTCGTCTTCCCGGGCGGCATCGACGCGCACGTGCACATGGAGCTGCCCTTCATGGGCACCGAGAGCTCCGACGATTTCGAGACGGGCACGGCCGCCGGCGTGGCGGGCGGCACGACCTCGATCATCGATTTCGTGATCCCTGCGCGCGGCCAGCACCTGCTCGACGGCCTCGCCATGTGGAAGGAGAAGGCGAAAAAATCGGTCGCCGATTATGCCTTCCACATGGCCGTGACCTGGTGGGGCGACCGCACGAAGTCCGAGATGGAGCAATGCGTCCGCGACGAGGGCATTCCCTCGTTCAAGACGTTCATGGCGTATCGCGGCGCGATCGGCGTCGACGACGTCGAGCTCATCCAGGTCATGCAGACCGCGAAGGACCTCGGCGGGCTCGTCACGGTGCACGCCGAGCATGGGGACGTCGTCGTCGCGCTGCAAAAGAAGCTCGTCGCCGAGGGCAAACTCGAGCCGAAATACCACGCCCTCTCGCGCCCCGCGCCCGTCGAGGGCGAGGCCACGAACCGCGCGATCATGATGGCGCGTATGATCGGCGAGCCCATTTACATCGTCCACCTCACCTGCCGCGAGGCCCTCGACGCCGTCAGCGAGGCGCGGAGGCGCGGCCAGGTCGTGATGGCCGAGACGTGCCCGCAATACCTGCTCCTCGACGACTCGGTCTACGACAAACCCGATTTCGAGGGCGCGGCGTACGTGATGAGCCCGCCGATCCGACCGAAGGAGCACCAGGACGCGCTCTGGGCGGGCATGGCCTCCGGGCTCATCCAGGTCGTCGCGACGGACCATTGCCCCTTCAATCAGGTGGGCCAGAAGGACATGGGTCGCGACGACTTCACGAAGATCCCGAACGGCGCCGCAGGCATCGAGAACCGCCTCGGCCTGCTCTGGACCTACGGCGTCCTCGGGGGCCGTATCGACGTCAATCGCTTCGTGGACCTCTTCTCCACGCAGCCCGCGAAGATCTTCGGCCTCTATCCGCGCAAGGGCACCATTTTGCCCGGCGCCGACGCCGACCTCGTGGTCTTCGACCCCACGGGCACGAGCGTCATCTCGGCGAAGACGCACCACCACCGTTGCGACCGCAGCATTTTCGAGGGATTCGAGGTCAAGGGCAAGGTCACGCATACCGTGGTCCAGGGCCGCGTGCAATACAAGGACGGCAAGCTCGACGTCACGCGCGGCGCAGGGCGTTATCTCCCGCGCAAGCTCGAGGCGCCCGCAGCCATGAGGGAGACTCGATGAGCAACCATTCGCCGCACATCCCGGACGTCGAGGGCGACAGGCTCGAGGTCCTCTACGAGGACAAGAAGCCGCCCTACGACGACGCCGAGGCCATCGCCGAGGCGAACCGGTGCTTGTATTGCGTGGACGCGCCCTGCATCAAGGCGTGCCCCACCGCGATCGACATTCCCACGTTCATCCGCAAGATCGGGACGGGCAACGTCAAGGGCGCGGCGCGCACCATTCTCTCGCAGAACCTGCTCGGGAAATCGTGCGGCCAGGTTTGTCCCGTCGAGGTGCTTTGCGCCGGGGCGTGCGTGTACAACGACTGGAACCGCGATCCGATCAAGATCGGGAGGCTCCAGCGTCACGCCGTCGAGAAGGCGCTCGCCGAGGATCCGCAGCTCTTCAAGCCGAAGGCCACGACGGGCAAACGGATCGCGCTCGTCGGCGCGGGCCCGGCGACGATCGCGGCTGCCGGCTGGCTGGCGCTCGAGGGTCACGCGGCCGCCATTTACGAGCGGAAGCTCCTGCCGGGCGGGCTCAATACGCTCGGCATCGCGCCCTACAAGATGAAGGTCGAGGATGCGCTCCAGGAGATCACCTGGGTGCTTTCGCTCGGCAACGTCGAGCTTTACCAGGGCGTGGAGATCGTGGCCGTCTCGGGTTCGCCCGAGGAGGTCTCGGCTTCTTCCTTGCTCGAGGAATACGACGCGGTATTCCTCGGCCTCGGCCTCGGCCCGGATTCGCGGCTCAAGATCCCCGGCGAGGACGGCGGCGGCGTGGTGGGCGCGACGTCCCTCATCGAGCGTCTCAAGGCCGACCCGACGTTGCGGTTCAAAGGCGTCGATCGGGTGATCGTGGTCGGCGGAGGCAATACGGCCGTCGACATCGCGCACGAGCTTGCCTTGCTCGGCATCGACGCGACGATGGTGTATCGCGGCGGGGAAGAGGACCTTTCGGCATACGAGCACGAGCTTTCGAGCGGCAAGATTGATGGAATGAAGGTCCTTTGCGAGCGCTCTCCGGTCTCGGTTGTGCGGGACCATGCGGGCAAGGTTCTGGGCCTTCGTGTGGTCCGGACCGAGGACAAGAAGCCCGTGGCCGGCACCGAGGAGGACCTCCGGGCGGACCTCGTGGTCGTCGCGGTGGGGCAGAGCCGCATGACGGACGTCGCGCGCTCGTTTCCAGGGGTCGAGATCGACATGAAGGGCCGGGTCATCGTCGATCCGAAGACGCACCGCACCGGAAACCCCAAGGTCTGGAGCGCCGGTGATTGCGTCAATGGCGGCAAGGAGGTCGTGAACGCGGTCGCCGAGGCGAAGATCGCGGTCACGAGCATGCACGCGTTCCTCATGGGCGCGGGAGCCTGAGACATGGCAGATCTATCGATTGATTTCGCGGGCATCAAGAGCCCGAACCCGTTCTGGCTCGCCTCGGCCCCGCCCACGAACACGGGCGACCAGGTGATGCGCGCCTTCGACGCCGGCTGGGGCGGCGCCGTGTGGAAGACGCTCGGAAACCCGATCGTCAACGTATCGAGCCGCTTCGGCGGAATCGATTACGGAAATACGCGCTTGATGGGGCTCAACAACATCGAGCTCATCACGGACCGGCCGCTCGAGGTCAACCTGCGCGAGATTCGCGAGGTCAAGCGCCGGTATCCGAACCACGCCGTCATCACCTCGCTCATGGTCGAGACGAAGGAGGAGTGGAAGGAGATCATCCAGCGCGCCGAGGAGGCGGGGTCCGACGGCCACGAGCTCAATTTCGGCTGTCCGCACGGCATGTGCGAGCGCGGGATGGGATCGGCCGTGAGCTCCGAGCCGAAGGTCCTCCGCGAGATCGCGCGCTGGGCCGTGGAATTCGCGACGAAGCCGGTCATCGTCAAGCTCAGCCCCAACGTGACGGATATCGTCGAGCCGGGCGAAGCGGTGCTCGAATCGGGCGCGCACGGGATTTCCTTGATCAACACGATCAAGTCGATCATGGGCGTCGACCTCGACCGTATGGTCCCGCTGCCGCGCGTCGGGGACGCCTCGACGAACGGCGGGTATTGTGGCCCCGCGGTCAAACCCGTCGCGCTGCACATGGTCGGCGAGCTGACGCGCCACCCAGCGATCGCGAGGCTTCCGATCTCGGGCATCGGCGGCATCTCGAACTGGCGTGACGCGGCCGAGTTCATCGCGCTCGGCTGCACGAGCGTGCAGGTCTGCACGGCGGTCATGCATTACGGCTATCGCATCGTCGAGGACATGATCGAGGGCCTCAACGATTACCTCGATTCGAAGGGCATGAAATCGATCCTCGAGCTGCGTGGCCGCGCGGCGCCGCAATACAAGAACTGGGGCCAGCTCGATCTCGGTTATCGTGTCGTCGCGGACATCTCGCTCGACAAATGCATCGGCTGCCAGCTCTGCTACGTCGCCTGCATGGACGGCGCGCATCAATGTATCCACCTCCCCGGGCGCACCGAGGAGGAGGCCCGCAAGGCGGGGCACACGCACATCCCGAAGCTCATCCCCGAGCGCGCGGTCGTGGCGAAGGGCGGCTCGTCTGCTCACGGTGGGGGTGCCCCCCACACCCCCGGAGGACGCGTGCCGTTCGTCGACGAAGAGGAATGCATCGGCTGCAATCTCTGCCAGCTGGTTTGTCCCGTGTCCGGGTGCATCACCATGAAGGAAGTCTCGTCGGACAAACCGCACGAGACCTGGGACGATCGGGTGCAGAGGGGCGCTGATTTCGTACCCGGCGGCCTGCATGCCACCGAGCTTGCGCGAGCGAATCGAAAAGTCTGACCAATCCTGTCGGGGGTCCTCGATCCATGGCAAACGACGCACGCGCCGTCGCCGTACGCGTCTCCGGTGACATCCACGAGCTCGAGGGCGAGATCGTCTCGCCCTACATCAACCACGATCTCGAGCCAACGCGGATCAAGGATCGCAAGTGGGCGATGAAGGACATCGCCGCGCTCTGGATCTCCATGTCGGCCTGCGTGCCCACGTACATGCTCGCCTCCTCGCTCATCGCGGAGGGGATGAGCTGGTGGCAGGCCGTTCTGACGATTTTCCTCGGCAACACGATCGTCCTCTTGCCGATGATCCTGAACGCCCACGCGGGCACGAAATACGGCATTCCCTTCCCGGTCTATTGCCGCCCCTCGTTCGGCATCCTCGGCGCCAACGTGCCAGCCATTCTCCGTGCGCTCGTCGCGTGTGGATGGTTCGGCATCCAGGCCTGGATCGGCGGGTGGGCCATTTACAAGATCATCGCGGTGTTCGTGCCCTCGTGGGAGACCATGCCCGCGAACATCCTCGGCATCAGCGTCCCCCAGCTCCTTTGTTTCCTGTTCTTCTGGGGGATCAACATGTGGGTCATCCACAAGGGGATCGATTCGATCCGGGTCCTGCTCAACATCAAGGCCCCGCTGCTCATCGCCCTCGGGCTCGCGTTGCTCGCCTGGGCGTATGGCAAGGCGGGCGGGTTCGGCCCGATGCTCGATACACCCTCGGCGTTTGCCCCCGGCGGGAAGAAGGACGGCCAGTTCTGGTCATTCTTTTTCCCCGCGCTCACGGGCATGATCGGTTTCTGGGCCACGCTCTCGCTCAACATCCCGGATTTCACGCGATACGCCTACTCGCAGCGTGATCAGGTCGTGGGGCAGGCGCTCGGTCTGCCCACCACGATGGGGCTCTACTCGTTCATCGGCGTGGCGGTCACCTCGGCGACGGCGGTGATTTACGGCGAGACGATATGGGATCCCGTCGTGCTCATCACGCGCTTCAAGAACCCGGTCCTGCTCGTCGTCGCGCTGTTCTCGCTCTGCATCGCGACGCTCGCGACGAACATCGCGGCGAACGTCGTGAGCCCTGCCAACGATTTTTCGAACCTGTGGCCGAAGGGGATTTCCTTCCGCACGGGCGGGCTCATCACAGGGGTGATCGGAATCCTGATCCAGCCTTGGCGCCTCGTCTCGGACCCGTCGGGATACATCTTCACGTGGCTCGTTGGATATTCGGCGCTCCTCGGCGCCATCGGCGGGATCCTCATCGCGGACTATTTCATCATCCGCAAGACGAAGCTCGACCTCGTACAACTTTACGTGCGCGAGGGCTCGTACTGGTATCGCGGGGGCTTCAATCCCGTCGCCATCATCGCGCTCCTCGCCGGCATCCTGCCGAACTTGCCGGGCTTCCTGGGAACGATCAAGGTGATGACGGTCGCTCCGTTCTGGATGAAGCTCTACAATTACGCCTGGTTCGTCGGGTTCATCGTGTCGGGCGCGCTGTATGTCGTGCTGACGCGCCTCTTCGGCGAGACGGAGGCGGTTCGGGTGAAGACGGAGCTGTAGCCGGGTCGCCTTTCGCCCCGTTGTTGCTTTCCTCTTTGCGCGGGCGACAAATTCATTGAAATTCCCACCCATGTGGGGATAGTTGTTTGCGGGGTCGCTTTTTGCCCCGACGGAGGCGTCGATGCGTTTCGGTATTTTCTCTGCCCTCATGGCTCTTGCCCTCGCGGGCCTCGGCGTCGCGAGCTGTACCCAGGATTTCGATCAGTTCGAGCCGACGGGGGGTAGCGGCGGGACGGGCGGCTCGTCGGTCTGCGGGGCCGGCCAGAAGAGCTGCAATGACGTGTGCGTCTCCGTCGACGATCCGGCCTTCGGCTGCGGCACCTCCTGCGGTGCGTGTGTCATTCCGAACGCGATGGCCGCGTGTTTGGCCGGCGCCTGCGTCGTGGAGACCTGCAACCCGGGGTTCTCTGACTGCGACATGCTCGCGGTGAGCGGGTGCGAGGCGAACACCGGCACCGATCCGAACAACTGCGGCGCGTGTGGCACCGTGTGTACGGCGCAGAATGCCGCGCCCGGCTGCCAGAACAGCCAGTGTGCCCTGGGCCCGTGCACGCCTGGTTTCGCCGATTGCGACATGATGGCCGCGACCGGATGCGAGGCGAATCTCGACGCGGACCCGCAGAACTGCGGCGGGTGCAACATGCCCTGCACCGCCTTCGAGACGTGCAACAACGGCAATTGCGAGCCGAACCCCTGCGATCCCGGCAAGGGGGATTGCGACATGAATCCTGGCAACGGCTGCGAGACCGATCTCGGCACGCTCGCGGATTGCAATTTTTGCGGCGATACGTGCGACATCGCGAACGCGTCCGAGACGTGCGGCATGGGGCTGTGCGCGCTCGTCGCCTGTGATGCAGGCTTCGACGATTGCGACATGATGGCCGGCACCGGCTGCGAGGTGGACCTCGGCAGCGACCCGAACAACTGCGGCGCCTGCAACAACGTGTGCCCGACCGGAGGGAACGGCACGGCGACCTGCACGAATGGGATGTGTGGCCTCGACTGCCCGGCGGGCACGGGTGATTGCAACGGGAACCCGGCGGATGGCTGCGAGGTGAATACGCAGACGTCGGTGACGCATTGCGGGGCCTGCGATCATGCGTGTTCCAACACGAATGCGTCGAACGTCGCGTGTACGGCCGGCGCGTGTGTCCCGACGTGCATGGCGGGGTTCGGCAATTGCGCGACGCCCATGGCGCCTGCCATGGACGATGGCTGCGAGACGAACACCGGCACCGCCGCGGACCATTGCGGGGCCTGCGGACGCGCGTGCTCCGGGACGAACGTCGCCTCGCGGAGCTGCGTGGGCGGGGTGTGCGACTCGGCGTGCGACATTGGCTTCGCCAATTGCACCCAGCCTGCGGCTGGCAACGACGACGGCTGTGAGCTCAACGTGCAGACGAACGACACGAACTGCGGCAGCTGCGGCAACGATTGCAGCGGCGGCCTCGATTGTGATCGTGGCCCCCTTGCGCAGAAGGTCTGTGGTTGCAGCAACAACAACGAGTGCGGCAACAACGGCGCGTGTAACACCGGCACGGGGGTCTGCACGTGCAGCAACGTGGCCTGCGCGACCGGTGAGCTGTGCGCCGGCGGGGCATGCTCCTGCAATGGCGGATCCTCGTGCGGCGCTGGCAACCTCTGCTGCCAGAGCCCCGCGGGCTGCGTGGATCCGGCGACGGATCCCTTGAACTGCGGCGCGTGCGGGCGCGAATGCCCGTTCGGCTTCGCCTGCGCGGGTGCCGTGTGCCGCTGCGACGCGGACGCTGATTGTAATGCGGGCTCGGCGGGCACGTGTGGAGGCAATGGCCAGTGCACCTGCGGCGCCAATGCATGCGCCGTCGGCGATCGATGCCTGGCGAATGGGACCTGCGGCTGAGGGTATGAGGTCTTCGAGGGGCAACGCGTCGCTCGACGTTCAGCCCTTCGTCCCGGCCCGTCCCCGCCGTCGGGCGAGGAAGACGCCCGCGCCCGCCAGCGCGAGGAGCGGCCACGCCCTCGTTTCGTTTTGCGTCGGCGCGGCCGTACACCCGCTCGATTCTTTCGCTTGGGGATTGACCGCGGGCGGAGGCGGCTCGGGTTCCTCGTCCGGGGGCTGATTCTCGGGCCGCGCCGCGTACGTCGCGTCCATCTTCGGGCAAGGCGAGGGCGGGGGCGCGCCGATCGGGGCCGCGCAATCGCCGCCCGGCGAGGCCGGCGTGCACGTGGTGAACGGGAAAACGAGGTCTTCGGTCGGGGAGGCGCCGGACAACGTCTTGATCGACTTCTGAACGACGGCCGTATACTTCGTCGAAGGCTGCCAGGGGTTTGCCGCCGTGATACGGAGCACATTGGCCCATTGATCCCCGCGGTACACGCTGACCGTCGTGGGAATCGTGTTTCCGGCTTCGTCGCGCACGATCACGAGGGCGTCATCGATCGTGGCCCTGTCGATTCCCTCGCCGAAGAAAAGCGTGATTTTCCCATCGGGCCGCGTGTTGTCGAGCGTGACGAGGGGGAACGCCTCCTCGGGGTAAGCGCCGATCACCACGCTGTTGGCGGAAGGATCGCCGTCGAGGCGCCGGAGCAGCTCGCGGTAATACCCCAGCGTGACCTTGGCACCGAAGGCATACCCGCCGGGCGTTCGCGGGTCGAGGATGCTCTGGCGAGCCCAGGGGAACTTTTTTCCGTAGTCGTCGGCGCCGAGG
>JANMGF010001197.1:0-8099 GCA_031374535.1 Polyangium sp. (in: bacteria) | reverse complement strand
CGGCCGCGCCGCCCTGGCCTCCTTGCCCGGCCGCGCCGCCCTGGCCTCCGGCGCCGCCCTGCGCTCCCGTGCCGCCTTGCCCCGCGCTTCCGGACGTCGTGTTCGTGTTGTTTCCCTCGTCCCCGCAGCCCGTCGCGAATGCGGCGAGCGGGAGCGTGAGGGCCATCGTGCAAAGGAAGATCGAGGGGCGTTTGAAGCGGGTCGGTCTCATCGGCCCATCTTACGCGAAACCCGTTCCTAGGGCCGCTCGTCCGCGCGTCCGGACCAACGCTGACACCGGTTCGTCATGGGGGGCGTGGCCTTGCCGGGAGGCCGTCGAGGGCGGCCTCGAGTCGCTCCACTATCGACGCGCCGCGGCGCGCGCGCTAAGCACCTGCCCGAGGCGCTCGCACCGACGCGCCATGACCAAAAGGCCGCGCGGCGCGCTCGGCCGCGGAGACCGTGCATGAAGATCTTCATCGATTCGGGTGACATCGCGGAGATCAAAGAGGCCCAGGCGATGGGCGTCGTCGACGGCGTGACGACCAACCCCTCCCTGCTCGCGAAGGCGGGCAAGCCCACGAAGGCCGTGATCGCGGAGATCTGCGAGGTGATCGACGGCCCGATCTCGGCCGAGGTCGTCGGGATCGAGGCCCAGGAGATCCTGCGGGAAGGGCGAGAGCTCGCGCAGATCCACAAGAACGTCGTGGTGAAGGTGCCGCTCATCGAGGAGGGCCTGAAGGCCGTGCGTGTCTTCACGGCCGAGGGGATCCGGACGAACGTCACGCTCTGTTTTTCCGCGTCGCAGGCGCTCCTCGCGGCGAAAGCGGGCGCTTCGTACATCTCGCCGTTCGTCGGTCGGATCGACGACATCTCGGGCGACGGGATGGACCTCATCCAGCAGATCGTGCAGATCTACCGGAACTACGATTTCAAGACCGAGGTCCTCACGGCGAGCGTGCGGCATCCGGTGCATTTCGTGCAGGCCGCGATGATCGGGGCGCACGTGGCGACGTTGCCGCTGAAGGTGATCAAGCAGCTGCTCAAGCACCCGCTCACCGACCTCGGTCTCGCGCAGTTCCTGGCCGACGCGAAGAAGATCCCGCAGTCGTAACCGTGGCGACGAAGAAGGCGCGAAAGAGCGCAGCGCCGGTCGAGAACGTGGTGGAGGTGGCGACGCGCGGGGGCCCGTTCGAGGGAGCCTCGCCCGTGGTGCTGCGTCGCCGCGCGGGGAAGATGCTCGATCACCTGGGCATCACGGGCGTCGAGCTCAGCATTGCCCTGGTGGACGACAGGGCGATTCAGGATCTAAATCGTTCGTATCGGCACAAGGACAAACCCACGGACGTCCTTTCATTCCCGCTTCACGAGCGCCCTGCGGGGTGGAAACCGAAGGGGGCGCGCGGCGTGGAGATCGGCGCGGGATGGCCGTACGAAGGGCCACTCGGGGACGTGATCCTGTCGATCGAGACGGCGCGTCGGCAGGCCGCGGATCAAGGCCGTCCGCTGCTCGCCGAGCTCACGATGTTGCTCGCCCACGGCCTTTTGCACCTGGTCGGGTATGACCACCGAACCGCGGCCGAAGATCGCGAGATGACGGCGCGTACGCGGGAGCTCGAGGCGGCGGCGATCGCGCGGACGGCGGGGGGCTCCCGGTGACTTTGACGAGATTTGACCTTGCGGGGCCCCAGTTCGCCTGTTAAACGGTCGCCCGCTCAGTGTCCAGGACGTGCTGGATCAGAGCCATTTTGAAGGGTCGTCACCGATTTCGGGCGGCGATCCAAGAGGAGGGCAGGATGCCTCTTAGCAAGCTGACGAAAGCCCAGATCACGACCGCTCTCGCCGAGAGCACCGGCCTCGACAAGAAGGCCGTGGGTGGCGTCCTCGACGCGCTCTCGGTGCTCGTGGCCAAGCAGCTCGGAAACGATGGTCCGGGCGAAATCACGATCCCGGGGCTCGTCAAGCTGAAGGCGAAGGCGACGCCCGCCACCGCCGATCGGCCAGGTGTGAATCCGTTCACGAAGGAGCCCACGACCATCAAGGGCAAGCCCGCGGGCCGCAAGGTCCGCGCAACGCCCGTCAAGGGGCTCAAGGATCAGATGGACGAGTAGCCGAACCGTCGGCTTCACGCTCATTTTTGCCGGAAACGGCGCGGGCCTCATCGCTCGTGCCGTTTTCGTTTTTGTGGCTCGCGTCCCCGCCGCGAGGCCCACCCTTGCGACGCGCCCACCACCCCAACGCAAGGGTCGCGGCCGCCATGGAGACGGCGAGCGGCGTGTCCCCGAAGCGGCCGTACATCGTGAGGGATCCGTCGCGCAGCGTGGGCGTCGCGAAGAGCGTCGAGGGGGACAAGGAGTCGTCGCGCGAAACGACGATGCCCCGCGCGTCGATCCACGAGAGCACGCCGAGGTTCACGGAGCGCACGAGATCCAGGCGATGCTCGATCGCGCGCATGGCGGCGAGCCGCGCGTGGAGCTCGGGCTCGGCGGTCCCGAAAAACCAGGCGTCGTTGGTGACGTTCACGAGCAGGTTCGGCCGGAGCTCGCGCGTGACCCGCCGGCCGACGTGGGTGAGCGTGTCTTCGTAGCAGTTGAGCACGCCCATTCGCACGGGGCCGCCCGCGTGAGGCAGCTCGAGGGCGTGGGGCTCGGTCCCCGGCACGAGGCCGCCGCTCTTCTGGAAGATGCGGCGCAACCACGGCAGGTACCCGCCGAGCGGGACGGTCTCGCCAAACCAGAGCAGCTCGAGTTTGTCGTAGGAGGGCTGGAGCGAGCCGTCCGGCAGGACGAGCGTGGCGGAGTTCCGGCTGTTGGTCTCTTGCAAGCCTGACCCGGTGGACGTCGGCTTCTCGATCATGATGAGCCCGAACAGGATCGGCCCGCGCGCGCCGTCTCCATGCACGGCCCGCGCGCCGCGAGGGGCCTGGGTCGCGCCGTGCATGAGCGGGTAGGGGTAGGCCGCCTCGGGCCAGATCGTGAGGTCCGTGCCGCGGGCCTCGGCGTCTCGCGTGAGGCGGCGGAGGTCGCGAAGGATCGCCACGTGGTTCTTGGGATCCCAGCGCTCCTGTGGGCCGACGGCCTGGTTCAGGAGCGCGACGCGGATGGTGCGCGCCTCCGAGACGGGCGCCGAAAGCGAGCGGATACGAAACGCACCGTGGATCGCGAGCAACGTGGGGATGGCAGCGGCGATCGCGAGTGGGATCGTCGTCTTCGATCCGAACCGAGCCTTCGTCGTCGTTGCGTCTTTCGCGAACATCTGCTGGAGCGCGCGCGCCAGGAAGGCGGCGGAGACGGCGAAAAGCACGGAGACGCCGCGCTCCCCGATGAACTCCGCGAGCTGCACGAGCGAGGGCCAAGGGCTCACGAGGCCGGCCGGCGTCCACGCGAAGACCGTGGGGAGCGAGAGCGCGACGAACACACCGACAGCAAAAGCGAGGACGAATGGCGCGCGGGCGCGGCGATGGACGAGGTGCGTCGCGGATGCGCCGATCGCCCAGATGAGGGATTGACCGGCGGCGAGGAGGACGAGCGCGAGGTACGAGGCCGGAGCGCCGAGCGTCGTGAAGCGCTGGATCACGCTGGGCACGAAGCGGAGGCCCACGATCCCGGCGGCCGTGGCCCACGCAGCGCCGCGGCCGAACGCACGCCACGCCGACGGCGCGTCCTCGAGGGAAAACGCGAGGAGCGCGAGCCCGAGGAAAACCGCGGGATAAAGGTCTGTCGGAGGAGACGTGAGGGCGAAGAGGATGCCCCCCCCGATGGCGAGGAGCAGGCCCTGTCTAGCGATGGAGGCTCCGCTCGGACGAGCCGAGCTACGCCCCCAAACCCCCTTGAAACGCCGGAATCGTTGCATCGTGGGACCCGGCTCCGTGTGAGGGTGGAGCCGGGTGGGGGACGATCTAGCAGGGGTCTCGGCCGCGCGCCGGAGGGCCCGGCGCCGGGCTCACCACCAGAAGGTCAGGCCGCCGCGGAAGTTGCCGCCGCCGGACACGTTCGTCGTGCGGCCGCTGTTCGGATCGACGAACTCGGCCGGGCCCGTCTCGGCGCCGTCGTCCGTCCGCTTGCGGATGAACGCGAGCGCGTCGACGTTGAGCGCGAGCCTGCGCGAGACGCGGAACTCGAGGCCGATGCCACCTTGCCCGCCGAAGTATTTGTACTCGGCAGAGAAGTTGGTGTTGTCGGGGTTCGGGGACAAACGCGGGTCCGCGTTCTCCGACTGCACCGTCGCGTTCGACCAGTGCACGCCGCCGGTCAGGTAAAACTGCGCGCGGCTGCGCGGGTTCAAGTAAAGCAGGCCGTTCAACGAGAACGGCGTCTCGACGCGATCGAAGCCGTTGAAGTCGGTCCCGCCGATGATGTCGAACGCGGCCTCGAAGGCAAACGCAGGCACGGGGCGATACCGCAGGGCCAAACCGAAGCCGCCCATCCCGGCGTCACGATGCGCGACAGGCTCGCTCTCGTTGCGGCGGTCGTTGCGATCGCCGCCGAAGGAGAGGCCCTGCAGGCGCAGGTTGAGGCCCCACTCCGACTGCCAGCGACGCCTCATCGGCACCGTGGTCGGCGTGCGAAACCGCGTCGGCGCGGTGACCACGTGGACCGGCGGCGGCGGGGCCGGCGGAGGTGCCACGCGAACCGCGCGCGGATGCCGACGAACGATGTGCGTCCTGGCACCGGGCGCGACGATGATGATCTGCGTCTGCGCAGGCGGAGGGCTCGCAGACGGCTGTGCGGGTTGATAAATGACGACCGGCGGTTGCTGATGACGACGTTGCGCGGGAGCAGATCGCGCAGGCGGCGGAGGAGGCATCGCCTCTTCCTCTTCCTGCAGCTCCTCGGCCATCGGCGGCGGCGGGAGCGTTTCGACCTCGGACGGCGCTTCCACAGGGGCTTGCGGCGCGTCGTCACAGAACCACGAGCCCGGCGGGCAATCCGCCAACGCGACAGCGGATTGGCTCAATGTTGCGGCCACGATCAAAGCAGGGGTCAAGCGGCGCATGGGGACGACTCCTCGTTTGTGCTTGCAGCCTAGCAACCGGAGTGCCATCGGCCAGCACACCGGATAGACGCTTTACGCGAGATCTCAGTGCATCTTGCGTGCATCGTCTGCCACGGCAGGCTGTGATGGTTGGTTCACACGGTGGCCAAGCGCCTGCCCAAAGAGAACAATACCCCAGTTGGTCGTCCCTCGGTACGCCTTCCGAGCGCTGTAACCAACGTTTTTTCGACCGGACACGCACCCGAGAGCCGGCAAGTTATGAGCGCCCGCACGAATTCCGCGAACCCCCCCGCCCCGAGTCCTGCACGCCCCGAGGGACGTAGGTCAGGGTCCTCCCTCCCCCTCGTCACCCTCAAGCCGGGCCACGTGAGGCCCGTCTGGACCGGACACCCCTGGGTCTTCGCGCAGGCCATCGCCCGCATCGAGGGCGGCGCGGTCGCCGGCGACGAGGTGAAGGTGGTGGATCCGCACGGCACGACCCTGGGTCGCGGCCTCTACACCCCCCGGTCGGCGATCCCCGTCCGCATCTACACGCGCGACGACGCGCCGATCGACGGTGCACTTTTCCGTCGCCGCATCGAGCGGGCCATCCAGCACCGGCGCGACCTCTGCCTGCCGAACCACGCCGCAGGCCACGAGACGACGGCCTACCGGCTGATCCACGCCGAGGGGGACGGGCTGCCGGGCCTCGTCGTCGACATCCTCGGCGACGTGGCCGTCGTCCAGATCGGCACCATCGGCGTCAAGCGCCGCGAGGGGATCGTGTTCGACGCGCTCATCGAGGCGCTCGCGCCGCGGGCGATCGTCGACCGCACCTCGGCCGAGCTCGCGAAGAAGGAGGGCTTCGAGCCGTCCACGGGCGTGGTCCGTGGGGATACGAGCCTCGACCGGTTCTCGTTCATGGAGCGCGGTCTCGCGTACGAGATCCCGCTCGCGCTGGGGCAAAAGACGGGCTTTTACCTCGATCAACGCACGCTCCGGGCCCGGATCGAGCAGCTCGCGCATGGCCGGCGCGTGCTCGACGCGTTCTCCTTCGTGGGGACATTTGCGATGGCAGCGGCGCGGGGGGGGGCGACGGAGGTCGTCGCTGTGGACGAGAGCGCCCTCGCGATCGAGGTCGGCGCCGAGTGTGCGCGCAAGAACGGACTGCTCGGTCGAATCCACTTTCAGCGCGAGGACGCGCGTGTGGCGCTCGCACGGGCCTCGCAGGAGGGAGGCTTCGACATCGTCCTCTGCGACCCGCCGAAGCTCTCGCCCTCGCGCGGCGCAAAGGAGGGCGCGCTCGGGGCTTACAAGGCGCTCGCCTCCGCGGGCTGCCGGGCGACGAAGGCGGGAGGGATCTTCGTGATGTGTTCTTGCTCGAGCGCCGTCTCGATCGACGACCTCACGCGCGCGCTGGCCCTCGGCGCGCGGGAGGCGCGGATGCACGCGGTCGTCTTCGATCGGCATTTTCAGGGCGCCGATCACCCGGTGAGCGCGGCGTTCCCCGAGGGGCTCTACCTGAAGAGCGTGATCGCGCGGCTCGAGGCGCTGTGACGGGAACGATCCCCCTGCCGCGAGGGCTCGACGCGCTCCGCCCGGAGGAGGCAAGGGGCCTTGCAGGGCTCGTCTTCGATCTGGATGACACGCTGCTCGATCACGGAGAGCTCACGGAGGTCGCGTATGCGTCGCTCTTCCGGCTGCGGGAGGCGGGTTTGCGGCTCGTCGCGTGCACGGGGCGGCCGGCCGGATGGGCGGAGGTGCTCGTGCGGCAGTGGCCCCTCGACGCGGGCGTAGCCGAGAACGGCGCGGTGGCGCTCGTCAAGGAGCGTCGCCCGTTCGGCGCGCCTCGTGTACGGATGGCCTTCCCTGCGGATCTCGCTGCGGCGGGGGCGCGGCGCGCGGAGCTCCGGGCGCTCGCCGCGGAGATGTGCCGGCGTTTCCCGAGCGCGGCGCTCGCGGACGACAACGCGGCCCGCTTCACGGACGTGACCCTCGACATCGGCGAGCACTGCCGGGTACCGGCCGAGGACGTGGCGGCCATGCGCGCGGAGGCTTCGCGGCGCGGCGTTCACACGCTCGCGTCGAGCGTGCACCTGCACCTCTCGTTCGAGTCCGCCGACAAGGCCACGGGTACCCTTCGCCTGCTGGAGTCATGTTTCGGAGAAGAGCCGACCCGCGCGCGGGGGACCTACGCTTTCGTGGGGGACAGCGGCAACGACGCGGCCGCGTTCGCGGCGTTCACGACGACGATCGGCGTGGCGAACGTGCGCGCCTACCTGTCGACGTTGCCCGTACCGCCGAAGTATGTGACCCAGGCTGCCATGGGCCGGGGGTTCGCGGAGCTCGCAACAACCCTCGTGCATCTCCGCGTTCACCCCGGTTGAAAGTGGGACGCACAGGCCCCAATGTGAAGTTTGTCACGCGATCCGGGCGGAGGGAGCGTGGAATGGACCAGGAAGGACGCTCAAAGACGAGGCGGAGGAACGAAGAGACCCCGACGCCCTCCGAGATTCGCTATCCTGGCACCATCCGGAGTGGCTCTTTGTCCTGGGAGACGGGTATCGTAGCGGCTCTGCCTCGGGGCAGAGCCGAGGGCCGTCGCCCGAGGCGAGGTTCTCTGGATCCGAGCATGTCCACCGGCTGAATGGCTTCTCGAACTCCCGCCCCCGGCGCGATCGTCGACAACAAGTACCGCCTTGCAGAGCGCATCGGCGGTGGCGGGATGGGCCACGTCTTTCGTGCGGAGAACGTGCTGGCCGGCCGCGCGGTCGCGATCAAGTTCCTCCACCCCGAGCTGTCGGAGAACACCGAGCTGGCGCAGCGCTTCTTCCAGGAGGCCCAGGCGGTCAACCGCATCCGCCACCCCAACATCGTCGACGTGATCGACGCGGGCGTGGGCGAGATGGGCCCCTACATCGTGATGGAGCACCTCGAAGGGGAAGGGGTGGGCTCCGCGCTGCAACGCATGGGGCGCTTCGACGTCGACGCGTCGGTCGCGACGTGTATCCCCGTCCTCGAGGCCCTCGACGCGGCCCACCGCGTGGGCATCATCCACCGCGATCTCAAGCCTGAAAACGTCTTCGTCGCGTTCGACCCGTCACGCGCCCAGGCGGTCGTGAGGCTCCTGGATTTCGGCATCGCCA
>JANMGF010001174.1:0-9948 GCA_031374535.1 Polyangium sp. (in: bacteria) | reverse complement strand
GCCGCCTTCGCCGGTGGCGCCGTGACGAGCCAGGCCGTGCAAGCGAGGAACCAGTCGAGTAGCCCGTACGACCCCTTCGACCAGCTCGCCTGGGTTCTCGTGCTCGTCGAGAACCACTACGTCGATCCAGCCCAGCGAAACAAGGTCGTGGAGGGCGCGATCAAGGGGATGGTCGCCGAGCTCGACCCCCATTCGGCGTACATGACCCCCCAGGAGTACGCGCTCTTTCAGAGCGATACGGAGGGGAAGTTCGGGGGCATCGGGGTCGAGGTGGATTTTCGCGACGAGCGCGTGACGGTGCTCGCGCCGATGGAAGGCTCGCCCGCAGCGCGCGCCGGCGTGCGGCCAGGCGACGAGATCGTGGCCATCGAGGGCAAGCCCCTGCGCGGCGAGCGGCTCGAAAAGATCATCGGGCTGATGCGGGGTCCTGCGGGGTCACGCGTGAAGATCACGCTGCGTCGCCAGGGCGTCTCGGAGGCGATCCAGCTCGACCTCGCGCGCGAGGAGATCCGCGTCGCGAGCGTCGTGGGCAAGCGGCTCGACAACGACGTGGGGTACGTGAAGTTGCGCCAGTTCCATGCCGGCACGCACGAGGAGCTCTTGCGGGTGACGGCGAAGCTGCGCGCCGAGAGCAAGCGTCCGCTGCGTGGCGTGCTCCTCGACATGCGCAACAACCCCGGCGGGCTCGTCGACGAGGCCGAGGCGATCGCGGACGAGATGCTCGACGCGGGGACCATCTACACGACGCGGCATCGCGGCAAGGTGATCGACGAGGTGAAGGCAAACTCGGGCGGAGCGCTCGCAGGCCTGCCGATGGTGACGCTCGTGAACGAGTACTCCGCGAGCTCGGCGGAGCTCGTCGCGGGCGCGTTGCAGGACAACCGGCGCGCGTCGGTGATCGGGTCGTCGACGTTCGGCAAAGGGAGCGTGCAGACGATCTTCGATCTGCCGGGCGGCGCAGGGATGCGTTTGACGACGATGCGGTACTACACGCCGAGCGGTCGCTCGATCCAGGCGCAAGGGATCAAGCCCGACGTGCTGGTCGAGGCGAATCGTCTGCTGCAGCCCGGTGAGCTCGTGCGCGAGAGTGATCTCGAGGGGCATCTGCCCGCGGAAGCAGGAGGCGGGACCGCGAACACGAACGTGGCGCGCGGGCCGATCGTGCGGGCGACGGCGGATG
Organism: Polyangium sp. (in: bacteria); assembly: GCA_031374535.1. Classification (GTDB taxonomy): domain Bacteria; phylum Myxococcota_A; class Polyangia; order Polyangiales; family Polyangiaceae; genus Polyangium. The sequence continues at coordinate 8,768 of JANMGF010001174.1, read as the reverse complement.
ACACGGGGCCGTCGCGTGACGTGCCGACGGATCCGGCGAAGGGGACCGATTTCGTGCTGGCCACGGGATACAAGTTGCTGATCGAGCGGCTTGGGGCGAGCCCGGCGCGTTAGGGACGTTAGGGACGCGAGGCAGCGGCGCGGCCCGCGCGGAGCCCCGAGGCGACGGCTTCGAGGAGCGTGCGCGGGCGTGCCGCGAGCATGTCGCCCGCGATGAAGAGGTCGGGCGCGACGCGACCCTCGGGTGCGTGTACGCCGACGGCCTCGAGCGCGGAAGGCGTGGCGTCCGTGGGCCACGCGGTCTGGTCGAGCTCGGGGCCTTGCATCGAGGCGACGACGTCGAGCCGGCCTCGGCCGAGCGCGATCTCGACGGGCGCGTCGAACGAGAGGGCGTACGGGATGCGGACACGAGAGGCGAGATCCTCGCCGGCCGCGTGCTCGGGAGGATCGTAGACGATGCCTCCGCCCGCGACGCCGCCCGTCGCGAGCACGGCTGCATCGGCCGTGATCTTCGTGGCGGCGCGTGAGGGTGTGAGGACGATCCGATCGTCCTTGCGGGCGAGGGCGACGGCGCGATCGACGATCCTCTCCACGCCGAGCGCGTCGAGGAGCTTGCGTTGCGCGATCTCGAAGCGCAGGCCCGCGGCAGATCCGACGCCGACGAGGGTCTCGCCCACGGGCACGCCGACGCGCTCCGAGAGCTCGGCTGCGCGGGCCACGCGGGCGCCGAGCCAGGGGCCGAGAAGTACGGCGGAGACGGGTTCGGCATCCCTCGTGCGCGCGAGCGACGTGATGGCCTCGCGCAGGCGCTCGACGAGCCACGTGAGCCGCGCGGGATCGTCGTGCCGCGCCGCGAGGTCTCCATCGGCGATACGCGCCTCGTCCGCGAAGCGCAGGATCGGCACGTCGATCGGCTCGAAGCGCAGGCCCGTGCGGCGCGCGAGCGGATCGTCGGAGAGCGTCGCGGCGATCGCGTCGGCGTCCCAGCCGGCGCGCGGGGCTCGGGGCAAAAGCACTCGTTTGCCGCGGAGCGAGCCGAGATCGAGCAGGCCTTTGTCGTGTCCACGCGCGGGGCGAAGGCGGCCCGCGATCGTCGCGAGGAACGGCGGCGGCGCTTGAACCGGCAGATCCCAGATCCCGAGCGCGTCCGAGAAGGCGGCGACGTCCGCGGGCAACGTGTGGAGCTCGATCGAGCTGCCGAGCATGCGCGCGGCGCGCACGCGTTCTTCCCACGGAACGTCGTCGACCGCGCCTCCGCCGAGCGAGCTCGCCCCCGCGCCCGAGGAGACAAGGACGACCTCGGCGCCGTGGTTTCGTGCGGCAAACGCGGCCGAGAGTCCCGCGACGCCCGCGCCGATCACGAGGACACGCCGGCTCACGCGGCCTCGCCTTCATCAAGATCACGCTCGTCGACGCCGAGCTCGGCGCGGACAGCGGCGATGGCGAGCGCCTCCTGCTGTGCCTGCTCGGGCCCGAGCGCGACCGCGCGCGTCTGCGCCTGACGCGCGAGGAAACGCGCCGCTTGCTGCAGGCCCTCACGAGGCGGAAGCCCGAGCTCCTGCGCCACGATCTGCCCGCATCGCGCGGCGCACCGCATGCCACCGCAAGCACCGAGTCCGAGCCGCGTCCTGCGCGAGACGTCGGAGACCGTGCGTGCCCATTCGGTCTGCACGACGTGCCGCACCTCGGCCTCGAGCACCGGCTCGCATGCACAGACCATCGCCGCCTCGCGTGGCCTGTCGTGTACACGTTCGGCGATGCGGAGCGACCGTGATCCGTGCCGGAACACGAGACGCCGCGCCGCGACCGGATCGATCTCCATCCGCGTGGCGAGATCGAGCGCGCCGACGGGCAGGTCACCGCCGGGCAGCGGCCTCTCGTGGGTCACGCAGCGCGCGCCGATGTCGAAGCGCGCGGCGAGGACGTCCGTCATCTCCTCGGCGAAGATGCGGTAACTCGCGAGCTTGCCGCCGACCATCGAGTAGACGCCCGGCGCTTCGTGTTTCGCGTGGTCGATGATCTCGTGTTCGCGCGAGAGACGGTCCTCGTGCGGACCGTAGGCGTAAAGCGTCGGGCGGACGCCGGCGTAGGTGCCGATCGCGCGCGCCGTCCGGATCTGCGGGAAGATACGCGCCACGCCCTGCACGAGGTAACGCACCTCCTCGCTGGTCGCGCGCACCTCGTCGAGGTCGCCGTAAAAGTCGTCGTCGGTCGTGCCGACGATCGTCATGTTTTGCCAGGGCGCGACGAAGATCTGCCGGCCGTCGATGGTCTGCGCGGCGATGGCGAAGTTCAAAAGGCGCCGGTCGTAGACGACGTGGATCCCCTTGCCAGGGCGCACGCGCGCGCGGGCAGGCGCAATCTGGCCGAGCGACGCGGTGATCGGGGCCCACGCGCCCGTCGCGTTGACGACCGTGCCCGTCCGCAGCTTGCCCCTCTCGCCCGTCAGCCGATCGCGGTAGTGCACGGCGACGACCTCGCCCGTGTCCTCGCGCCGCTCGATCTGCTCCACCGTGCAGCCGACGAAGATCCTCGCGCCGCGCTCGCTCGCGTCGACCGCGTTGGCGGCGCAGAGCCGCGCCCCGTCGATGCCCCACTCGTCGAAGCTGATGCCTCCGACGATGTCGCCGCGCAGCCCCGGCTCGAGCCGTTGCATCTCCTCGGGCGTGAGCATCGCGTGTTTCTTGCCGCGCTTGAGCGGCTGGTAGCGGTCGTACGCCTCGAAGAAGGCGTCGATGAGGGCGAACATGATCTTGGCGCGGCCCTTGTTCTCGACGGGCATCAAGAACGGAACGCGGAAGAGCATGTGCGGCGCGATCTGCTGGATGTAGCCCGAGTCGCGGCACGAGGTCGCCGTCACGTTCGGGTCGTTCAGCATGTACCGCGGGCCGCCGTGGATGAGGCCGCTGTTGTTGCCGCTCGCGCCGAAGGCGAGGTCGTTCCGCTCGAAGAGCGCCACGCGTAGGCCCCGGATCGACGCGTCACGGGCCACGCCGGTCCCGTTCACGCCGCCGCCGATGACGACGACGTCCACGTCATGGTCGGATCGCCGGGGTTCGAGCTTCGTGGGAGGCTTGACGGGGCGCGGCATGATGCGCGTCATAGCACGCCACGTGAAGGACCGCAGACGGGCGTGCCTGGTCCGCTCGGAAGCGTCGTTACCCCTTGATCCGGATCGCCCAGGTGAGCTTCGCCAGGCTCCGCAGCACGTTGGGCACGCGCTTGGCGAGGTTGATCGAGGGCGGACGCTTTTCCTTCACGCGGACGGGAATCTCCTGGATCGAGAGATGGGCCCGGTAGGCGCGGATCACGAACTCGCTCGCGAAGACGTCTTTTTCGACGACGCAGGCGCGGGCAATGGGGAGGAGCGTTTGTCGGGTAAAAGCCTTGAGCCCGTGCGTGTCCGTGCCCTGGAAGCCGAGCGTCACGCGGAGCAGGCCATTGTAGAAGATGCTGGCCGCGTGCCGGGCGAGCGGGCGCTCGTCGGCCGAGCCGTCGAGGAGCTTCGAGCCGATCACCATGTCGACCCCGCCCGCGTCGAGCAGCTCTACCGCGCGGCGATGGAAATCGGCGTCGCAAAGGTCGATCTCCTCGCAGATGATGAGATCGCCGCGCGCCTCCTCGACGATCCCGCGCCGGAGCGCGCCGCCGTAGTTCGGCTGGCCGAACGAGAAATAACGCACCTCGGGGTATCTGGCGGCGAGCTCGGCCGCGATCTCCACGGTCCGGTCCCGCGAGCCATTCTCGGCGAGGACGATCTCGTAGGACCAGTCGAAGGGGCGCAGGCGCTCGCGCAGGTCCACGACTGCGGCGTGCAGAATGGCCTCTTCGTTGTAGACCGGGATGACGATCGATATCCGCGGGTTCATCGGGCTCACGGCTCCTTCCCCGCCCCTCCGCCGAGCGAGAGGATCGCCTTCGCCGCCGCGTCACGGCCGAAGCGCAGGGCGTCCTCCATCGACGAATAGTTCCATCCGCCATACCGGCCCGTGGTCACGATGCCATTCGCTTCAAGGAACGGCAGGACGACCTCGAGCGACTCGAAATACGCGTGGTCGAAGATCACATAGGCGTGGTCGATGCGGCGCGCCCGCGCGAAGCGGATCTGCTTGGGGGAATCGATGAGGTGCATCTCCATGAGGCCCTCGGCGACGCGGGGCAAGAGGGCCGGGAGGTCCGGCTCGCCGCGGTCCGCGAGCTCCACGTAGAGGTTCGCCTTGCCGGGCGGGGCCATCGCGTCCGAGAAATTCGAGTAACAGCCGACCCGGTAAAACGGATACTTTTCCTCGGGCACGTAGACCCAGTGCAAGGGCTCGCCACAAGGGCCGTCGAGCGCGACGTCGAGGTAATGCAAATGTGTGCAGCGAAGCCGGCGCGCAGCCTCCACCACGTGCGCAGGTGCGCCGGCGAGGCGCGGGACGAGCAGGGACAGGGGTGCCGTGGAGACGAGGGTTTCGTAAGGCACGGTCTCGTCCTCGAAATGAAGCTCGCGCGCCCGGACGTCGATCGAAACAGGGGCCCGGCCGAGCTCGAGCCGCGCGGGTAGGTTTTTCGCCATCCCCTCCGCGAGTTTGCCGATGCCGAGCCGCGGATACACGAACCGCGCATTGTATCCGAGCTCCCGGTCGTTCAGCCCCACCGCCCCTGCGAGCACGTCCTCGAGCTTGGGCAAAGGCACGAACCGCGAGCACCACGCGGCCGTGATCTCCCGCGGCGACACGCCCCAGAGCCGCGTGTTGTAGGGGATCATGAAATGCTTGCTGATCCCCTCGCCGAAATGCTGGAGGCAAAACTCCTCGAAGTTCTTCGGCTCGGGTTTGTCCTTCGTGTGGTACGCCCGGACGAACCCGTGCAGGCACTCGTAGGCGATCTCCGGCGGAAGGCCGAACGTGTTCGCCTGGAAGGGATACCGGGTGTAGGTGCCGTGCGACCAGATCCGCGAGCGACGCTCGACCTCGATCCAGTCGTCGCCGATCCAGCCGAGCGCGAGCGCGCGTAGCTCCGGGTCGCGCAGGTGCAGGAGGTGGCCCGTCCGGTCGAATCGGTACCCCTCGTCCTCGAGCGTGATCGCGTGCCCGCCGGGCCGGCCGAGCCGCTCGAAGATGCGGTGCGGGGCGCCTGCGCGGCCGAGATGGTGCGATGCCGACATGCCGGTGAGGCCGGCGCCCAGGATCGCGACGGGGGTGCGGGGAGAGCGAATCATCCGGTCGAGTCGAGAATCCCCACGGCCGCGCGCAGGGGGCGCCGGACTCTAGCAGGCCTTCGCCAGACCGGGAGAAATGATCCGCACTATCGCCGACGCAAGACGCGTCCGCGTGGCTGGCCTTGGAGAGCCGTGCCGCGATCGACGACGACGTGGCCACTCAGGATCACCTTGTCGATGCCGACGGGAGGCGCGTTCGGGCCGCCTTCGCCGACGATACGCGGATCGAAGAGCACGAGGTCGGCCGCGTAGCCGGGCGCGAGGCGGCCTGTGCCCGGCAAGCCGACGCGCTCGGCGGAGAAGGAGGTCATGCGGCGGACGGCCTCTTCGAGCGAGAAAAGGCCGAGATCGCGGCTGTAGCGGCCGAGCACGCGCGGGAAGGTGCCGAAGGAGGCGGGGTTGTGGAAGCGGCCGCGGCGCGTGAGGATCGCGTCGGTTTCGAAGGCGCAGAGCCGGTGCGAGAGGACGGCGCGGAGAGGGTCTTCGTGCTCGTCGTCGCCCGAGTACGTGCCGATGAGGACACGCGCGTGGCCCGAGCTCTCGCGCGAGACGTGGACGTAGGCGTCGAACGGAGAGACGCCGAGGCGACGCGCGATCGCCGCGATGTGAAGGCCCTCGAGGGGCTCGAGGGTCGCGACGCCTCCGCCCCAGGTGACCGTGATGTCGGACCAGTCGAGCCCGAGCGCGAGGCGGAACATCGTGAACTCGCGCCGAAGCCGGGCGAGGACCTTCGGATCGCGGATGCGCTCCTCGAAATGGTCGAGCACCCATTCGGGCAAGATCGCGTTGATGGTCGTGTTGCCGACGGTGTACGGGAACGCGTCGAAGGCGACGTCGACGCCCGAAGCGACGGCCTCTTCGATGCGGCGGAGAACGGTGGGGTACGTGCGCCAGGAGAAGGGCGAGATCCGCGCGCCTCGATCGTGTCGAGCATCTCGTCCGTCGAGCGCCACGCGTAGGTGAACGCGCGGTCGCGCAGGATCTCCGAGGACGCATCGGCGAGGCGCTGGGATTTGTGCGTGACCGGCGCGAGCGAGTGGCCGCAGTTGCCGACGACGAGCGAGGTCACGCCTTGGCGCAACATCGGCGCTAGGATCTCGCCGTGATCGTCGAGCGGCAGGATCCAGTCGGCGTGCGAGTGGATGTCGATGAAGCCGGGGGCGACGACGAGGCCGCTGGCGTCGATCGTGTCGCGACCGCGGAGCGCGCCGGGGACCGTGAGCGCCGCGACGCGCCCGTCCTCGATGCCGATGTCGGCGGAGAAGCGGGGCCTGCCCGTGCCGTCGATGACGTCGCCGCCACGCACCACGAGGTCGAATTCGCCGGACATCCAACGCAGGCTATCACGCTAGGATAGGCCCCGTGCTCGTCGTTGTCCTCGTCGCTTGCCTCGTCGTCGCGGCCGTCCTCGTCCTCGTTCTGCTCTGGCTCGGGCGAGGGCAGGACGACGAGCGCGCCAAGCTCGAGCGGCGCTTCTTCGCGCTCGGCAAGACGCTCGGGGCCGAGTCCACGGCGGGCACGCTGCGGGTCACGGCCGAGGGGCGCACGTTCGTGATGTTGCTCCGGCACGGGCGCTCGGGGAAGGCAGGGCTCGAGGTGGAGACGGCCGCCGTTTCGAGCGCGGACGAGGCTCCTGCGAGCGGCGGGCCTCGAGGACGGCTGCCGATCGTGATCCGTCGCGAGACCTCGATCGACAGGCTCGGCAAGAAGCTTCGGATCAACCGCGAGGTGCAGACGGGCGACGCTGCATTCGACGCCGCGGTGTACGTCGAGTCGGACGCGCCGGATGAAGACGTCGAGCGTGTGCTCGGCGAAGCGCGCGTCCGGCAGCATGCCCTCGCGCTCCTCGATCAAGGCTTCTCGGCCGTCACGATCGACGAGCGCGCAGGCAGGCTCGTCGCGGCGCGTGATCCCGGCGGCGAGGGCCTCGATGCGGCAAGCTTGCGCGCGGCGTGCGGCGAGCTCGCGACGGTCGCGGAAGCCGTGCCAGCGCCGCCCAAGCGCTTTGCTCCGCCCGCGCTTTGGCTCGCCGGCCCGATGACGGCCGTCGTGTCCGCGGTGTCGGCGTTCGTCGGGTTTTACCTCGTATCGTGGGCCCGCGCCGCCTATTACCCGCTCGGCTACGGCGCCTCGGTCGTGGGCGGTTGTCTCGGGCTTTTTGCCTGGCTCTTCGCGCTCCCGGCGGTGGGCGCGCTCGTGCGCGGCCGCTCGGTGAGTTTTCGCCTGTTCGGCGCGTGTTTTTGCCTCCTGCTCTTCGCAATGCCGCTTTCGGGCGCGGGGCTCGCGGTCGCGCTGAATGCGCGGATGGACCAGGGCGCGCCCGCCTTGCACCACGCGCGCGTGCAATCGAAAGGGTCCCGGACGTACAAGCAAACCACCTCGTATTTCGTGAGCCTCTCGGGCCTCTCGGAGGAGACCGCGTCGGTCGAGCTGCCGGTCGAGCGCGACGTGTATGCGGCGGTGCGCGAGGGCGAGGATGTGGTCGTGGAGGTGGGTCGTGGCCGCTTTGGCTGGTTATGGTTGAAGGGCATTCGTCGCGGCGGCGGGTAGCTCCCGTCACACCTCGAGCGCTCGCCATGCCACGGCGCGTCAGATCCCTTTGAGGAAGAACGAAACTCTGGATTGGATCCCGCCTGGGAAACGACTAGATCCCTTGGACATGCCCATCCCGCGTCGCACATCCATCCGCGCCCGAGGACGCGTCCTCTACCTGACCGAGGATCCCGAGACGCTGAAGGCGCAACTCTCGGGCGGCTCGATCGACTTCGACCCGGAGCGCCATGCCCTCGTGAACAACATCTCGACCGACGAGATCACGCCGGGATGGGTCTGTTATTATTACGATGAGACGCTCGCTCGGTACTGCCTGGTCGGCCTGCGCGGCGGGCTCATCGAGCGTGACGGCATCAAGAGCGGGGGCTTCGGCGTCATCGTCAGCGGCCGCTCGAAGGGATGCGGATCGTCACGCGAGACGGCGCCGTACTCCGAGCGCGAGGCGGGCATCCAGATCGTCGTCGCCCGCAGCATCGAGAAGATCTACGGGCAGAACTGCCAGAACATCGGCCTGCTCACGACGACGGACTTCGGCGTGCTCGACCGGGTGAAGCGCGGCGAGGACATCCCGATCGAGGAGTTCACGCGTGGGCTCGATCCGATCAGCCGAGACGTCGTCGAGTACGGCGGGCTCTTCACGTACAACAAGGCGCGCCTCGCGGGTGAGGTCTCGCCGCCGACGATCGACACGGCGCGGCGGCCCATGACACTCTGCGAGAAGATCATCGCCGCGCACGCGATCGTCGACGCGAAGACGGGCAAGCTCGGGGTGCCCGCAGTGGCGCCAGGGGATGCGCTTTTCGTGCGTACCGACGTTCGTTTCTCGCACGAGTACGTCACGCCCATGGCCGAGTCGCTCTTCCGCGCCGGCTTCGGCCCCGACGCGCAGGTGGAGGCGCCCGAGAGCGTGTATGCGTTCCGCGATCACCTCACGTTCCTCGACCTCGTGATGCCCGAGGCGCACAAGAAGATGGGTTTGCAGGAGCAAGCCGCGTCGCTCGCCACGGTGCAGG
>JANMGF010001163.1:0-2855 GCA_031374535.1 Polyangium sp. (in: bacteria) | reverse complement strand
TGCTCGGCACGGCGCGGCCCGGGGTCGTCCCGCCGTGGCCCGCGCGTTCGCACGTCAGCACGGTGACGCTGAGCCGGCTCACGCCGAAACGCGTGAAGATGATGGTCGAGGAGATCACGAAGGGGAAAGAGCTGCCCCTGGAGGTCTTCGATCAGCTGGTCGAGAAGACCGACGGCGTGCCGCTCTTCGTCGAGGAGATGACGAAGATGCTGCTCGAGTCGGGTCTGCTCGAGGAGCGCGGCGGGCGTTACGAGCTGACGGGCCCGCTGCCGGCGTTCGCGATCCCGGCGACGCTGCGCGACTCGTTGATGGCGCGGCTCGATCGGATCGGCTCCGCCAAACGCGTGGCGCAGCTCGGCGCGATCCTCGGGCGCGAGTTCACCTACGATCTCATGGAGGCCGTCTCGCCGATCGATCCGGGAGCGTTGCAGCGCGAGCTCGAGCGGCTCGTCGATGCGGACGTGCTTTACCAGCGTGGCCGCATCCCGCGCGCGACGTTCACGTTCAAGTACGTGCTCGTGCAGGACACCGCGTACGAGTCGCTGCTCCACAACACGCGCCAGGCCTACCACCGGAAGATCGCGCACGTGCTGCTGCAACGATCAATGGCCTCGTCGCAGCTCGGCGACGCGAAGGGGAAAAGCGCGAACCCGAACGAGCCCAGGCCCCCCTCGGACGAACCGCCGAGGCCGCCCGCGAAAGACGTCAAGGAAGTGCTCCGGGGTCTCATGAAGGACAAACCCGGAGAAGCCCCGCTCGGCAACGTCAAGGATCTGAAGAAGCGTCCGTTTTAGCGAGACATGAAGGCGATTCGAGTTGATGCGTTCGGCCCGCCGGCCGAGGTGGTCCGTTACCTCGAGGTGCCCGAGCCGGAGTCGCCGCGCGAGGGGGAAATCAAGGTCTCGGTCGAGGCGACCCCGATCAACCCGTCGGATCTGCTGATCCTGTCGGGCCTTTATGGCGCGCTGCCGCGTTTGCCCACGGTGCCCGGCAAGGAGGGCGTGGGGCGGGTGCTCGAGGTGGGGCCCGGCGTGCGGGGGCTCGAGCGAGGCACGCGGGTGCTGTTGCCGATCGGCGCAGGCGCGTGGCGCGAGCGGATGAAGGTCATGGCCGAGGACGTGATCGAGGCGCCGGAGGACGTGCCAGCCGAGAAGCTCTCGATGGCGACGTTGAACCCACTCGCTGCGCATTTTCTGCTGACGGCGCTCGTGAAGCTCGAGCCCGGGGACTTCGTCGTGCAGAACGCAGCAAGCTCCGCGATCGGCCGGTGGATCGTCACGCTCGCCAAGGAGCTCGGCATCAAGACGGTGAACGTGGTGCGGCGCGCGTCGTTGTGTGAGCCGCTGCGCGCGCTCGGGGCAAACGTGGTGCTCGTCGACGGCGCGGAGCTCGGCAAACGCATCACGGCAGCGACACGCGGCGCGTCGATCCGGCTCGGTCTCGACGCGGTTGCAGGCGGCGCGACGACACGGATCGCGAGCTGCGTCGGTCGCGGCGGCACGGTCGTGAGTTACGGGATGCTGAGCGGAGAGCCTGGGCACATCGCGACGAACGACCTCGTGTTCCGCGACATCCACCTGCGTGGCTTCTGGCTCGCCTCGCACCTCACGACGATCACGAAGGACGAGGTGCGCGCGTTGCGAACACGCATGGCGAGCCTCGTCGCGAGCAGCGCGGTCGACGTGCCCGTCGAGGCCACGTACACGCTCGATCGGATCAAGGACGCCGTGACCCACGCCGAGCGCGAGGGCCGCAATGGCAAGATCGTCCTCGTCCCGCAGAGCTGATCAGTCGCGAACGACGATCGCGGAGAGGAGCCGGCCGCTCCTCGCTGCGTCGCGCCGGTACGAGAAGAAGCGCGCCCCGTCGCACACGGTGCAGCCACGAACGTCGTCGACGAGGTCGGCTTCGACGCCCGCGGCGACGAGCTGCGCGTGCACGATGCGACGAAGGTCGACGTGCGCGCGACCGCGGCTGTGATCAACGACGTCCGCACCGGCGTCCGAGGCTGCGGCGAGCGTGGCGGCGACGTCATCACCGACCTCGAAACAACAAGGCTCGATGTGCGGGCCGATCGACGCGACGACGCTCGGTGAAGGCGCGAGCGAGCGGAGCACGGACACACCGGCCGCGGCCGCGTTTGCCGCGGTACCACGCCATCCGCTGTGCACCGCGACGACGGCGCCGCTCCGTCGATCGGCGATCAACACGGGCACGCAGTCCGCCGAACGCACGCCACAAGCGACGCCAGGCGTGCGCGAAGCGGTGATGTCGCCGAGGCGTTTCACGACTTCCTCGCGGTCTTCGGTGCCATCAAGGATGTGGGCGTCGGTGCCGTGGACCTGGCTCAGGATGTAAAGGCGCGGCAGGGGCACACCCAGCGCCAACGCGCAACGACGAATGTTCTCCTGCACCAACGAAGGCTCGTCCCCCGTAGCGGCCGAGGCCACGTTGAGGGAGTCCCAAGGGGGTGGACTCACCCCGCCGAGGCGCGTGAAGAACGCATGCCGGAAGCCCTCGGCATCGAGAAGTACCGAGAAAACAAGGCTCGGCGCGATCGACGGGGGGGCTTCCGGAGCGTCACCCAGAGGGGAAATCACGGAATCCCGGGTTGGCGTGGTGCGTTGGGACGCCTGCTCTCCATTCGGGCGTTTCACGGATCTTCCTCGCCGGACGTGAGGCTGTCATGGACGAGCGAGGCCGGCGAGGTGATATTTTCCCGCAGTAGCTCCGATGCGCCCGCAAGACCCGAACATCGGCCGAGACATTCTGGGCGGTCAGTTCCAGATCCTGCAGAAGATCGGCTCGGGCGGGATGGGGTCCGTCTACAAGGCTGCACAACCGGCGATGAACCG
>JANMGF010001153.1:0-2382 GCA_031374535.1 Polyangium sp. (in: bacteria) | reverse complement strand
TCGCGCCTGGATCGCGCATTTGTCGGCCTTGTAGCGGTCGCTCATGACGTGCAGGACCTCGGTGGCTTCGAGGGGCCGGCCTTCGTCCTCGAGGATCTGCGCGAGCCGGTTCAGCTCCTGCTTGATGACGTCCTCGTTGCTCTCGGCGAGCCGCACGAAAAACGCCGCTGCGTCGGGCGCGCTGAGCGGCTTTCGGGTCGCGGCGAGCTTCGGCGCGTCGCGGTAGATCTCGTCGACCGTGCCTTCGGGCCCGTGGATACGCGCCGCGCTCGCCGCGCCTTCGAGCGCCTTCCACGACTCGTCGAGGCGGCTCAGCTTGTGCAGCGACAGCGCGAGCCTGTACCCCGCGACGCTCGTGCGTTCGCTCGGCGTGTACTCGACGACCCGCGCGTAGAGCTTGTACGCGTTCTCGTAGTCCTCGGCCGTGAAGAAGTACTCGGCGAAGTTCCAGTACGCCTCGGGCGCGAGCGGGCTCTTGGGGTACTTCTCGATGAGCTGGAAGTACACCGGCCGCGCCGCGGCGCCCTGCCCGTAAAGCACGTAGAGCCCACCGAGCCGGAGCAGGACCTTGTCCATGTCCTTGAAGTCCGGATGATCCTCGAGGAGCCTTTTGTGGGCCTTGATCGACTCGGCGGCCGCCTTGTCGGCGAGCCCGATGGACTTCTGCGCCTCGGGCTTGAGGCGCTTGATGGCGGCGGGGTTTCGTGGCGGAATCACGGGGCCTGGGCGCGCGGGGGCGTCGCCTTCTTCGGTTTTGGGCTCGGGCGGAGGCGGGAGCGAGGCGACGTTCGGGTCGGCGGCGAGGGCGCGGTCGCGGTGGTTCTTCGACAGCTCGGCGAGCAGCTCGCCCAGCCGATCGAGCGCCTTGGGCCGCCCCGGATCGGACTTCTCGATCACGGAGAGCAGCGAGTTGAGCTGCCCGATCTCGCCGACCAGCGCGGCGTCCGGGTTCTGCTCGGCTGGTTGTTGAGGTTTGCCCGAGTTGCCCTCGGTCGAAGGATCGTTCGGATCCGGCGCTGCGCCGCCGCACCCGGCGAGGGCGAGGGCGAGGCCGAAGGGGACGAGGAGCGAAGCCAACGTGCGCATTGCGAGCATGCTAGGCGATCTTTACCGCCCTGCATCCGTGGCGAGCAAGATCATGTCGCGTGGTCTTCGGTCGACGATCCGCCTCAAGCCTCCTGCTTCGACGCGAGGAGCCGCGCGAGCCGCTCGGGCTCGATACGTACGGTGAGGATCTTCTCCCGGTCGAACGTGACGGCCCCTGGCGCGCTTTTCCTGGGCTTACGGACATGTCGACGCTCGACGTAGCTCACCTCGCAGGCGCTCTCGCCGCGAGCGTCGCTGAAATGGGCGGCGAGGGTCGCGGCATCGACGAGCAGCTCGGCGGGGCAGCTCTGCCCTTTGTCGAGGGGCACGACGACGTGGGCGCCGTGGATGTTCTTGGCGTGCAGCCAGAGGTCGTGCGGACGCGCATACCGCGTGATGAGCTCGTCGTTGTCCTTGCCCCCGCGCCCGACGAGGATGGTTCGTCCGAGCGCATCCCGAAACGCGTTGTAGGGCTTCCTCTCTTTGTCCTGCTGCCGCGTCTTTTTCCCCTGCGAAGCGGCCTCGATCTCGGTGGCGGAGACCCCGGCTTTTCGCGCCTGCGTGGCGAGGGTTTCGAGGGCCGTGGTGTCGGCGGGGGCCTCTTCGATCGCGGCGACGAGGAGCCGGATCGTCTCCCTCTCGGCCTCGGTCTCCGCGAGCCGTTTCTGCATGACGACCGCGCCGCGCTGGAGCCGCCGGGCCTTCTGGAAGAAGGTTTCTGCCTGGATCTTGGCTGGTTTGTCCGGTGCGAGCGTGACCTCGATCGTCCCGCCTTCTTCCCAGTCGTCGATCGTGGCCTTGGAGGCGCCCTTGGGGATCCGGTGGGCTTGTGCGACGAGGAGGCGTCCGATCTTCTGGAGGCGTGGAGCGTCGTCGAGGCGAGCGAGATCGTGCGTGACGGCCTCGGCGCGCCGTTCGAGGGCCTTGAGCTTGGCCTTGGCGGCGCGAAGGAGGCCGGTGCGAAGGATCTCGATGGTGCGCGCATCGGAGGCCTCGACCATGGCGATGCCGTGGTGTTCGAGGAGCTCGGTTGTCGTGGTCCATCGGGAGGGGTCGAGGCTGTCGCGCGTCTGAGCGTTCTCGGGATCCTGGGGCCAGGTGACGACGGCGCCGGAAGGGCTGAAGACAGAAGCCTGGCCGCGTCGACCGAGGCGGAGGGAGAGGCGGGCGGCGGGGGTGTGGGGGGAGTCGGGTGTGTTGGGGGAGTCGGGGGTGTTGGGCGAGGGTGGGGGTTCGACGGTGATGTGGAGGGCGTTGTCCTGGAGGAGGATGGAGTCGACGCGGCGGTCGACGAGG
>JANMGF010001121.1:0-11383 GCA_031374535.1 Polyangium sp. (in: bacteria) | reverse complement strand
CCGCGCCTTCTTCTTCTCCGCCTCGAAGCTCACCACCGCATCCTCGTACCCCGCGAGGCTCGCCTTGATCTCGTGTTTCCCCGCGAGCACGAAGACATAAAACGCCGACCGCCCCGCACGATTACGCGTCACCCCATCGAGCAACACCGCAGCACCCGCGTGCGAAACCACCACCTCGATCCAGGCCCCCTCCGCCTGCGCTGCCTCGAATGCGCTGTGAAATGCGCGCCGCTCGGCCGGCGATGCCTGCATGGCGCGCTGAAGCGCCGCCAGGAGAAGCTCCGGCGCTTGCTCAGGCGTGCCCATCTCCACGAGGAGCACGCCGAGCCGCCCGGCAATCAGCGGATCATTGCGCACTTCGAGCGCCTGCCCATAAGCGAGCGCCGCCTCCCGCAGCCGCCCGGCGGCCCGCGCGCGGTCCCCCATCGTCGAGAGCGCCTCGAACCGGACGGCCGCGGCGGCATCGGCATCCGCATCGGGAATCGCCTCCGCCCTTGCAACCCCGGTCAATGCGGCGAGGACAGCGAACACCTGAAAGGCCCGAACCATGCGCGGAGGGTACACCGCGCCCCGGGCCTTCCGCAAGTCCCGCGTTTACCGGGACGAACCTTTTTCGTCCCCGGGCGTGGTCGCCTCGATTGAAAAGAAGAGCGGCGCCTCTGGCTTGCGGCGACGCGAAGGGTTCGTCGGCGCGCTCCCTCCGGGCGTGGTGGGATGTGCAGGCGCAGCCGATGAAGAGGGCGCAGGAGCGATCTGCTCGGCCTGCGTCGGCGGCGCCTCGACGAGATCGGCTTTCGCCTCCGCTCGTACCTTCGACAGCGGCGTCGTGCTCCACAAGAAGAGCCCCGCGAGCAGCGCCGCGACAAGATGCCCACCCCTCGCGCTGACCTCGTAGAACCCACGCCACCGCGCGCGGGGCAGCCCCGAGAGCTTCGTGCCGAACACGAGGAGCGGCAGCACCGTATGGATATCCTCGCGCTGGATCTCGGCTCTCTCCTCGATGAAGATCCGCGCCCGTTCGAGCCGCTTTTTCGAGTTCGCCACGGAGATCCCGAGCGTCGCCGCCGCTTCCTCATGCGAGGCTTTGTCGATCGCGACCCTCTGGAACACGGCGAAGAGCGGCAGCGGCATCTCGGCGATGGCCACCGCTATCCGCGCGAGCATCGCGCGTGCATGCGTGATCCGTTCGGGCGAGGGAAGCTCGGACACCGCGCTCTCGACGTCGCCCTCATCCGGCGCGAACTGGGCCGCATGCATCCGCCTCTCGCGCGCTGCCTGGCGCTCCACGTTCGTGGCGACGCCAAACATCCAGCGCCCAAGCTCGCCTTGCTCCTCGCGATACGTCGGCAGGCTCGAAAGGCCCGCGGCGTAGGTCCTCTGGGCGAGGTCGTCGAGCCCGCGGAGGCCGCTGCCGCGCCTTTTGCAGACGCGCTCCAGGTAACGCACGAGCTTGTCTCGGAGTCCTACCAGGCGCGCGCGAAGGTCGGGGGGCGTCGTCTGCATGTCCGTTCGGTTCACGTTGTTCTCCTTGCAATGATCTTCGCGCCGCACGCGGGACGGTGACATTTTTTCTCACCGGGGTTGAACCTCCCCCGCGCCGCCTCACGCCCACCCATCGCCAGACCCGACCCCGCTCCGACCCGGGCCGCGCCCTCCCCGCGCCTCCCTCGAACCTCGATCCGCCCGGGCAACGCCCACCTCCTTTCCTTCTCGAACGCGAACAAAAGTGGACCTGCCCCTCCCATCTTCCGACCCGCACCCCGCACCGGGAGGGCGATCCCCAAAAAAGCGCCATGTCGAACGTGAGGACGGCAGACCTCCGCCCTCCAAACACCTGATCCGAACCTCGATCGCGTCAGCCTTGCCCCTCTTCCTTCGTGACTCCGACGCCGACCTTGGCGGGCGGGGGTCACCTCGGTCCGCGCTCACGTGAGAACGTGCGCGGGCTCCATCCTTCCCGCCCCAGGTTCGCGTCACAAATCAAGAGGACAAGACCCTCCTCGGCCCCCGCCTCCTCGAAGACCTGCCGCATGTAGAGCGACTCCTCGGCCATCGTCTGCTCGTCCGGGAGCGTGTACGCCTCCGGATCCGGGCCGAGCGCCTCGCCGGAGCACCCCATGGCCGCGACGCCCATACTTCTGCGCAACCTGCGCAAGTCATCGTTCCCCGGGGCCACCTCCGAGCGCCTTGACACGCCCCCGCGCCCCCACCTACCCTCCCCCTCCCATGCGGAACCTCCTCCTCGGGGACCTCAAGCTCGCGCTACGCAATCTCCTCGGCAACCGCAAGCCCCAGCTCGTCGCCTCCAACAGCGGCAAGCTTTACGCCCCTCAGCTCGCGAAAAAACTCGTCGAAATCGAAGAACTCCCCGAAGCCCTCACCAGCGGACGTCCCCTCGCGCAGGACCTCGCCGACACGGACGAGCTCCACGACGGCCTCGGTGAGGCCATTTATTATCACACCGAGACGATTCTCCGCCTCCCCCTCGCCTCGGCCGACCTCAAGGCGAGCGCCCAGCGCGTCCGCAATGCATTCGTTCCTCGCCTCGGCGTCCTTCGTGAGTCGTATGCCACCGAGGCCGCCGCGGCTGACGAGAATCGCGCCGCGCTCGCGACCCTAGAGGCCGACCTCCAGGCCATCCCCGTCCCGGTCCCCAAGGACGCCACCCTCCTCGACTGGGCCACCGCCTTCGTCGATTCGGGCGACAAGCTCGGCAAGCTCCTCAGCGACCGCTCCCTCCTCGGCAGCGGCGCCGTCCCCACGCAGGCCCTCACGGTGCGCACCGCCACCATCGGTCTTCTCGGCCGCTTCCGCGCCGCCCTCGCCGACGAGATGGCACACGAGCCGAGCCTGCCGCGTGACCTCGACACGCAGGTCTTCTCCTTCTTCGACGAGCTCCAGGCCACGCGTGAGCAGTCCGCACGGACGAGCAAGAACTCGAAGGGCGAGCCAGCGGACAAGGACGGGATGTAGCCCCAAGGCTCGTGCCCGAGCCTCCGGCAAGGAACGGAGACGGGCAAAGCCTCGCCCCCGAGGCTCGGGCAAGGAGGTCAGATGGCTAGAGGCTCGCGCCCGTAACCCGGACACGTCTGCCCGCCCGTTTGACGGCACCGTGATTGCGAAATGGATTCGCCGGCGCCCCTCCCCGAGGGGATCTTGCGCCGCTTTCGCCGCCATGAGATGAAGCGGCACGCATGGAAAACCCCTCTTCCTCTCGGCTTCCTCGCCGAACGTGGCTCCTCCTTTCGCTCGGGCTCCTCGCCGCCGCCGGGTGCAAGGGATCCGAAGGCCGCGGGGACACGGCCGCAGGACCCGTGAAGCTCACCCTCAACTGGGTCGCCGAGCCGGAGTTTGGCGGGTTCTACGCGGCTCGCGACGGGGGCGCTTTCAAGCGCGCCGGGTTCGAGGTGGAGATCCTGACCGGCGGGGCCGGCGTGCCCGTGCTGCAGATGGTCGCCTCGGGCCAGACCGACTTCGGCATCGCCAGCGGCGACGAGGTGCTCATCGCCCGCGCCCGCGGCGTCGACGTGATCCCGCTCTTTGCCACCTACCAGACCTCGCCGCACGGCATCATGGCGCACGCCTCGCGCGGGGCCCAGAACATCGCCGACGTCCTCCAATCCGGCACCCTCGCCGTCGAGCCCGGAGCCGCGTGGGTGGCCTATCTCAAGAAAAAATACGGCTTCGACAAGGTGAAGATCGTCCCCTACGACGGCGGCGTCGCCCGCTTCGTCGTCGACAAGGACTACGCCCAGCAATGCTTCATCACCTCGGAGCCGGCCGCAGCGAGACGAAAAGGCGCCGATCCCAAGGTCTTCTTGATCGCCGACGAGGGGTATAACCCCTACAACACGGTGCTCGTGACGCGCAAATCGCTCTGGCAGGAGAAGCCGGAAAAGGTCCGCGCCTTCGTGCGTGCGGTGCGCGAGGGCTGGCGCGCCTATCTCGACGACCCGACGGCCGCCAATGCGGTGATGCTGAAGCTCAACACGACCATGGACGCCGAGACGTGCAGCGCGGCGGCCGCGGCGCAAAAGCCGCTCATCGAGAACGCGGAGACGAAGAAGCTCGGCATGATGACGCGCGAGCGCTGGGAGGCCCTCGGCAAGCAGCTGCTCGACCTCGGCATCATCGACGCGGTGCCGCCCGTCGACGCGTATCTGGTCGCGGTCGAGCCGTAGTCCCGCGCGTCGGGGCTTGGTCTCCCTCACGAGCTCTGGTAGCGTCCTCCGCGGGACAGGGGTGGGAAGGAGCAGGGGCTTCGATGCCCGAATGGTCTGCACAAGAATTCTTCCGATCGGCCGAGATTCCGGAGGACGCCGTCCTCTCTGGCAAGGAGCTGGAAGCTGCGTTCTGGCAGATCAAAAAAATGCAGAGGGAGTCGCACCAGCAGCAGGCTTTCTGGAAATCGGTGAACGACTCGCTCTCGGACGCGTACCAAAAACTAGCGTCCTCCCAGGAGGAGCTCCAATCCTCCCGGGAAGCGCTGCGTCAGGCGAACGAACAGTTCGAAGAAAAGGTGCGGGAGCGGACGGGGGAGCTCATGAGCAAGCTCGCCGAGATCGAGGAGCAGCAGCAGACGATCCGCGCCCTGTTCACGCCGGTCATCCAGGTATGGGATCGGATCCTCGTCTTGCCGATCGTGGGCGGGCTCGACGCGCGACGGGCCGTTGAAATGATGGGGGGCCTGCTCGAGGCGGTGGTGCACACGCAAAGCACGTTCGTGATCCTCGACCTCACGGGCGTCGAGGACGTGGACGCCGAGACCGCCGAGCACCTCGTCAAGATGAGCCGCGCCGCGGGCCTGCTCGGCACCTCGTGCCTGCTCTCGGGGCTCTCGCCGCGTGTCGCCAGCGCCCTCGTCTCGCTCGGCGTCGCGCTCGGGGAGATCGTCTCCTTCGGCAAGCTGCAGGCGGCGCTGCAATACGCATTGTGTCGCCAGACAGAGCCCACCGGTCGCAACCCGTAGGACCCATCCCAAGTGCTCGACGTCCTCGGGGCGGAGGGCCGTCTCCGATCACCGGGCCTCGTAGGCGCCGATATCGTACCCGCGGCCCCGGGGCCTCGGGCTCCCGTTGTAATCGGTCCAGATTTGCGGGTCGGCCTTCGCCTTGTCGATACAACAGCCGAGGTTTGTCTCGTTGCGTGGCAAAACGTGGCCCTTTAGCACCGGGTCCTTGCGAATCGCCCCGCTCGACACGAATCCATCGGTTCTGCCGACGACCACGCGTGAAAGCCGGCAAGCCCCGGCGAGCTGGGAGCCGGAAGGGCCGAGCCGGTTGCCAAAGACGATGGAGTCTTCGAGGACGACGGAGGTACGGCCACAATCGAAGGCGCCGGGAATCGCCTGCTCCTGCATGTTGCCAAAGACGGTCACGAAACGGAAAGAGCCGCTGCCGCCCGAGACGCGGATCGCGGTCGCCTCGGAGACGCCGGTGACGACGGTGTTCTCGACGCGGTATTTGGTATTCACGAGCTCGGCGGCGCCGCGGAGCCCCGAGAGCAGGGTGCGATCGAGACGGAGGTCGCAATCCTTCGTCCGGAGGCCCGTGCCGGTGTCGGTGAGGATCTGGCTGCGGCGCACGAAGAGGCGCGTCCCGGCGCCCTCGCAGCGGAGGCCGGCGCCATAGGAGTATTTGCCGATCTCGAGCCCGTCGAGGACGACGTTCGCGCCCCCTCGCACGCTCGAGCCCCCGGTGTCTTCCTCGGTGACCTGGGCGATCCCGCCCTCGCCGGCCGGACCATGAAGGGTGACCTCGGCGCGGCTCCCGATGTGAAAGGGCAAATAGAACCCGGGCTCCGCGCGGATCACCTTTTTGTTACCGAGCGCCGAGACGGCGTCGCGAATCTGGCAGAAGGGGTCGCGCCTCACACCCGTGGCACGTTCGCACG
This sequence comes from Polyangium sp. (in: bacteria), assembly GCA_031374535.1. GTDB lineage: Bacteria > Myxococcota_A > Polyangia > Polyangiales > Polyangiaceae > Polyangium. The sequence goes on along the minus strand of JANMGF010001121.1, from coordinate 5,491 downwards.
TTTCGACATCCGCACCCTCGCGGCCCACATAATGCACCTCTTCTTCCGGTATGCACCGGCCCGGCCCTCGATCCGTGTCCTGGTAAACGTCGCACACATGGCTCGCGCACTGTGCGTGACGAATACACGGCCCCACCAGCGAAGCGGCGTTCTCGTCGACAAGCTCGGTGGTTTCAGCGGTACAAGCGGGGAACAGGAGGAGCGCGAGGAGGTACTTCCGGTTGTTTCGAGGAGACATCGAGGATGCCCCCTGGCAAGGCGCGCGCCGCTCCCCCGGCTGCGATCGAACGTGGTCAGCCTTCGGCCTTGCCGACGGCCGATTTTCCACGAACGGCGACGTAATAAAGCGCCCCCGCGATTGCACCGAAGGCGAGCACGCCCGACAGGTTGGAGACGGCGAACATGGTGAAGATGCCGCTCAGATCGAACTTGTGCTCCATGCCGAGCCCGGCGACGAGCGCCGCGACGAGGCCCGCGATGGCGCCGCCCGCGATATAGCCCGAGCTCAAAAGCGTACCGGGGCTGAACTCCTCGTCGCCGCCCGCCTGCCCCCGCTTTCGGTCGACGAGCCAGCGCACGATGCCGCCCACGAAGATGGGCACGCTCGTCGAGATGGGCAGGTACACGCCGACCGCGAAGGGCAATGCCGCGACGCCACAAAGCTCCATCACGAGGGCCAGCATCACGCCGATGAGCACGAGGCCCCAGGGGAGCTTGCGCGTGAGAATGCCATCGATGATGAGGGCAAAGAGGCTCGCCTTGGGCGCGTCGAGTTTCTTCACCTCGCGCAGCTCGTAAAGGAGTTTTCCGTCCTCGCCGAGGTACCGCCCCGCGTGTAGGGCCGCGCCTTGTCCCACCTCGAAGACCGCATACGATTTGCGATCCGGGCCCAGCATCGTGCCTTTTTCCGTCGCGCCCGCGGGCACGGGGCTCGCCTCGGCGAGTTTTTTCGGCTCGTGCGGCACGCGGCCGCCGATGCCGGGGTCGATCACGAAAGCGACCTGGCCCGAGGGATCGACGAGGTATTTGCCCTGGGGAATGGTCGAGCCCGAGTTCGGCTGAAAAGCGACGCGATACTCCTTGCCGTCCGGGCCAGGCTCCACCTGCGCAGTGATCGATTCCAGCGGAAGGGGCGCCGCGTAGGTCTCGGCGGCCTTCGTGGTGTACGACGCATTCAGGAACAAGAGCGTGTACCCGATGACGACCGCGCTCGTCAACACCCCGACGAGCAGGCCAATCTGTTGCCTTCGTGGCGTCGCCCCCACGAGATACCCCGTCTTCAGATCCTGGCTCGTCGCTCCGCCGTTCGAGGCCGCGATACACACGATCGCCGCCGTGGAGAGCGCCATCGCCCGGTGCTCGACGCCCACCCAGTCCATCGCCAGGAAAAGCAGGCACGTGATGAGCAGGGTCGCCACCGTCATGCCCGAGATCGGGTTCGACGAGGAGCCGATCTCCCCCGTGATCCGCGAGGAGACGGTCACGAAAAAGAAACCGAAAAACATGATCAGGATGGCCGTGAAAAACGAGATCCCGAGCATGGGCGCAAGCCAGATCGCGAGGAGCAGCGAAAGGAGGCCATAGGCGACCACCGAAAAAGGCAGGTCCTTCTCCGTGCGTGGCGTCTCCTTCTCGGCCTTGCCCGCGCGGAAGCTCTTGATGCCGCTCTTGAAAGCCTTGAAAATCGTGGGGAGCGCGCGGCCGAGGCTGATGAAGCCGCCCGTCGCGACCGCGCCCGCGCCGATGTAAAGCACGTAGCGGCTCCGGATGTCGTTCGGCGCCATGTCGCGGATCAGCGTCGTCGCCGGGAAGATCGGTACGTCGATCCGGTCGCCGAAAAACGCGATGAGCGGGATCAGAATGAGATACGCGAGCACGCCGCCGGCCATCATCACGCTCGAGGTGCGCGGGCCGATGATGTATCCGACGCCGAGCATCTCGGGCGAAAGCTCGCCGCCGATGCTCGCGCCCTTCCAGCTCGCGAACGTGTGCGCGGGGTTCATGTTGAAGAGCTTCAGCGGGTCGCCGACGAGCTTGTACAGAAACCCGAGACCAAAACCCGAAAACACCGTTTTCGCGTTCGTCCCGCCCGTCTCGCCCACGATGAGCACGTCGGCGCAAGCGGTGCCCTCGGGGTATTTCAGTTTCCCGTGCTCCTCCACGATGAGGCCGTGCCGGAGCGGGATCATCATCAGCACGCCGAGCAGCCCGCCGAGCACCGCGAGGACCAGCACCCGGCCCGCCGCGAGGTCATACCCCATGAGCAGGAGCGACGGCAGCGTGAATGCCACGCCCGCCGCGATCGACTCGCCCGCCGAGCCCGTCGTCTGGACGATGTTGTTCTCCAGGATCGTCGAGCGTCCGAAGAATCGAAAGATCGTGATCGACATGACGGCGATCGGAATGGACGCCGAGACCGTCAAGCCGACCTTCAAGGCGAGGTAGACCGAGGAAGCGGCGAAGACGATGCCGAGGAGCGCGCCGAGCACGACGGCGCGAACGGTGAGCTCGCGGGGGCTCTCGCTCGCGGGCACGTAAGGCTCGTGCGAAACATGCGGCGGATCGGCCTCGGTTCGGGGGACCTGGGAGGGCGCGGACGCGGACATGGGAGCAGGCTATCAGGGACGCGTGGCCGTTGGAACGGACGCTCGCCTCACGGGCAGCCCCGGCCCAGCGAGCGGACGCGAGGAGTCAGGATCCTCGCGCCTGGGACTTCCGTGATCCACCTGAATCATCGATGATCCAGGTCCCCGGTCCTCCGGTCCTACAGCCTCCGGGCCGCGCGAAACCGCTGGGGGTACGTACCCGAGGCGTCGGCGCCGGCGTTGAAGATCGACCAGCCGCCGGTGTTGCCCACGGTCGGGCCGTCGGCCGTCGCGCGGCTCGAAATGAAGCGGGAATTGCCGCTCGTGTCACGACCGACGAACATGCCGACGTGGCCGATCACGCTGGGGTCCTTGCCGCAAGCGAGCGTCGAGGCGCCGTAGTGGCAGTCCGTGTCGAAAAAAACGAGGTCTCCAGGCTTTATCGCGGCAAGCTCGCTCTCGGTCGGCGCGCCCTGAAAGGCCGGCGCGCCCGCGGGCTGGGTGCGGAAGGGGACGACGAGTTTGCCCGGGCCGAACCGGTACATCTCCTCGCTCGTGCGCGGAAGATGGCCGGCGAGCGGCTTCAAGGAGAGCGGGAGGCTCGCGCGGCTCCCCCAGACGAGGCGCATGTACCCCGAGCAATCGAGGGCGCCGAGCTGCTCGACATCGGCGGCGACCAGCGATTTCCCATCGAGGGGATCCCAGCTCACGCCGAGGTAGTCGTGGAAATCGGCGCCGAGCGCGTATCGCGCGTCCTTCGAGGCGCCGTCGACGTACTCGTAGGCGATCGCGAGCACGTCCTTCGTGCCCGCGGCGCAGTTTTTGGCGCGGGCGGCGTCGAGCCACGCGGCGAGGGTCGCGTCCGAGGTCGTCGCCGGGTCGAACGGCGCGCTCATCGTGCGGATCCACGCGCTCGTGTGGACCCCGGGAACGACCGTGCTCCCCGCGCCGAACGAGCGCGAAGGCCCTTCCATCCGCACGGAGTACGAGCCCTTCGTGAACCACGCGACGGATTGCCCGTCGATCGAGGCGATCGTCGTATCGCCGGCGTTCGAGAACGTGAACGTCGCGCTCTTTTCGCACGCGGCGCTCTCGGTCCCCTCGCCGCCGAGCTCGACGACCGGCTCCTCGCCCGGCAGCGTCTCCGCCTCGTTCCCCGCGTTGCCCTCGGCCTCCTCGTCCCCCCCGAGCTCCGCTTCCGGGTCCTCGAAGGAGATGTCGCCGTCGCCGCCGAAGCAGCCGGTGAGCGTCGCGGTGAGCGCAACGCAGGGGAGGAGGGTGCAGGAGAAGGAGCGAAGGGCGGCGAGGAGCGTTGCCATGCGTTCGGCAACGATAAACTGCAAGGGGTGTGCCGGCCGAATTTACGGGACGTCAGAACCGCCGCGCCGCCCGGAACCGCTTCGGGTAGGTGCCGCTGACGCCGACCGCGTCGTTGAAGACCGACCAGCCGCCGGTGTTCGCCACCGTGGGCCCGGCCGCCGTCGAGCGAGCCGAGAGGAAGCGGGCGTTGTTCGAAGAATCGCGGCCGACGTAGATCCCGGTGTGGCCGATCGCGTTCCAGTCCGTCTCGCAGGAGGGAGACGTCACCGTGTAATCGCAGTTCGAATCGAAAAACACGATATCGCCGACCTGGATCGTGGCGAGCTCCGTCGCCGTGGGCGCGCCGTTGAATGCGGCGGCGCCCGCGGGTTGCGTGCGGAAGGGTACGATGATCTTGCCCGGGCCCGATTGATATTGATCCTCGCTCGCGCGCGTGAGGGTGCCGGCCTGGTAAAACGAGAGCGGGATCTTCGCGCTGATCCCGTTGTAGAGGAAATTCGTGCGCTCGCCGAAGACGAGGCGCAGGTACCCCGAGCAATCGAGCAGGCCGAGCTGCGTCGGGTCGGGCGCGACGACGCTCCCGTCGAGCGGATCCCAGGAGATGCCGAGGTAATCTTGGAAGTCCGCGCCGTTCGCGTAGCCGGCGTCCTTCGGGCCGCCCTCGATGTATTCGTAGGCGATGGCGAGGATGTCGGTCGTTCCGCCCGTACAATTGACGGCGCGCGCGGCGTTGAGCCAAGCGCTGCGAGCCGTCGTGCCCATTGCGGTGGGATCGAACGGCGTGGTGAGCGTCCGGACCCACATCGTCGTCGTGACGGCGGGCACGCCGCTGACCCCCGCGGAGAAGGTCCGCGAGGGGCCTGCCATCCGGACCGAATACGCGCCTCGCGTGAACCAGGCGACGCTCGTCCCGCTGATCGAGGCGGTCGTGACATCCCCCGACGTCGCGAACTTGAACGTGGCGGACGCCGTACACGCCGTGCCGACCTGGGTGGAGGGGTGGCCGGGTTTCTTGGGGTTTCCGGGCTCGTCCTCTTCGAGCTCCGTGTCTTCGAGCTCGGCGTCTTGGAGGTCAGCTTCTACCCGCCACATCGATGGGATCCGGCTCGGCGACCACGCAGCCTGGGAGGGTCGCGGCGAGCGTGGCGCAAGGGAGAATGGCGGCGAACAAATAGATATTGGGAAGACAGCCTGCCATGACACGTCACCTCCGGCACTGCGGGGGACGCGCACGTCGGTTGGGGGCCGACGCCGAACGTTGTGCGCAGTGACAAGACCGAGCATAACCTCGTCTCTTCGGGTCGCTTCACTTTTCTCGCCAGGCAGGATGACAGTCCATTCATTGTGACACGGATTTCGAATCACCGACAAAACCACCGCACCTGGACGATTCTCGTGGAGGCGCGTTCGAAGGCGATGGTAACCTGGACGGTTATCGTTTCGTCGATTTGGCGCGTTCGGGGGTCGGGGCGAGGAAAACGGCGCGCGTCGGTCGGAAATGCGGTATGGTGGACGGTTTTGCCTTCACTCGTCGAAGAGCGAGAGCTGCTTTTTGGGTCTCTGGAACGTCGACGGGCCCTCGTTCG
>JANMGF010001114.1:0-3472 GCA_031374535.1 Polyangium sp. (in: bacteria) | reverse complement strand
GTTGCGCCCAGAAGCGCGCTGCATGTGTACATCGATGCCGTGTTTCCCGAACGTCGCGCGATCATGTCCCCTACCTCCCAGTGTCGGCCAGGGACGAGGGTATATCGGATGGTCCGGCGGCAAACAAGAGTGATGCGTTATGAAGGGGCTCCCTGCTTTTCCATCGCGCTCCGGAAAAACAGCTCGAAGATTGGGGTTGTCGATATCTGCACCATCAGGTAGACGACCTCGCCGCCCCCGTCGGCCGTCGCCGCGCCGATCCGAGGAAGCGCGCCGACGCGTAGCTCGGCGACATCGGAGACACGTACCGCGCGGCCCTCCGCATCGAGCGGCGACACGATCGCATGTCCCAGCGCCGAGGGATCCTTCGGCCGCGCCACCGCGCGCAGGAGCGCCTGTCCCTTGCCGAGCGGCAGGCTCGCCCCGGGCGCGCTGCCCGTCGATCGTTCGAGCGCCTCGCGGAGCGCGCCCAGCGTGATGTGTCGTTGCGAGAGCCGCGCCGGATCCGCGACCACCTCGATCGTACGTTGCTCGCCGCCCCAAGGGTTCACCTCCACGACGCCCGGCACGACCCGGAGCAGCGGCGCCACGCGTGTCGTGCCGAGCTCGTAAAGCTCCGCGAGCGATCGCGACGGCGAGCTCAACGTGAAGTGAAAGATCTCGCCGAGCCCGCCCGTCACCGGCCCGAGCTCGGGTGTGCCCACGCCCGGCGGGAGCGAGCCCACGAGGGCCCCGATACGCTCGGAGACCATCTGCCGCGCGCGGTACGGATCCACCGCGTCGTCGAAGACCACGGTCACCGAGGAGATGCCGTACCGCGAGAGGCTCCGGTGTTCTTCGAGCCCGGGCAGCCCGCCGATCGCGAGCTCGATCGGCCGCGTGATCTGCCGCTCGATCTCCTCGGGCGTGAGCCCCGGCGCGCGCGTCAAGACGAGCACCTGGTTGTTCGTGATGTCCGGCAACGCGTCGAGCTCGAGCCGTCGCCCGAGGATCGCTCCGACGATCGCGAGGAGGAACGTCGACACCACCACGAGCCAGCGATGGCGGATCGAGAGCTTCACGAGAGCGGCGATCAATCGACGGATCCTCCACGCGAGGCGAGCGCGCGCGACGCGTCCGCGGCCACCTCGTCGCCCGGGACGAGGTCCCGTTGCGAGCGCCCCTCGGCTTCTACCCCGAGCGATACTCGTCCGCGCAGACCCTCCGGGCTCGCGGGGATCTCCTCCTCCGGTGACGAGGCAGCCTTCGGGCTCTTCTCGAGCAGGTGCGCGCGTTCGATCAGGGGCCCGTCGGCGAGCGCAGCCGCGACCCCGAGGACCTGCGAGAGCTCGCGGACATTACGTGGCCACGTTCGCGAAAGCAGCCACCGCCCGCCTCCAGCACCCGGAGCAGCGTTGCCTGGGCCGGCTGCGGCAGGTCACCAATCTCGTCGAGGAAAAGCGTGCCGCCGTCCGCCCTGCGGACATACCCCGGCTCGTCCCGGATGGCCCCCGTGAACGACCCCTTGACGTGGCCGAAGAGCTGGCTTTCGAGGAGCGACGCCGCGAGCGCACCACAATTGACGGCGACAAACGACCCGGCGCGGCCCGAGCTTGCATGAATGCCTGTAGCGAGCACCTCCTTGCCGGTGCCCGACTCGCCGAGGAGGAGGATCGTGATGGGCGTTCGTGCGATACGCCCGAGGGCGTCGTGCTGGTCGGCGAGCGGCGGGACGAGGGTGACGAACCGCGTGGTCTCCGGGGTCTGGAGGTCGAGGTCCGCGGCCGCGGCGGGGGACGAGGGCAAGCCTGTGCGGTAACGCAAAAAGACGCTGCCGATTTCGAGGAAATCACGGTCGCGGAGCGCGGCGCGGGTCACGCGCTTGCCATTGATGAACGAGCCATTCCGCGAGCCCATATCCTCGAAGATCCAGGCGTCGCCATTCTTCAAAAGGCGCCCATGCGCCTTCGAGATGGTCGTGCCGGGCAGGCGCAGCTCGAGCTTTCGCGTGGTTCCCTCGGGAAGGCGTGACGCGTTTCGCTCCACGCCACGCCCGCCCGATGTCGACGACGTCGAGATCCGAGAGATCATACCGCGCGCCGCCGAGGGCAGGCCGGTCGTCGTGGAGGACGACGAAGAGGAAGGAGCGAGCGGCGTCGCTTGATCAGGGTGAGCTGGATGTTGAGGATCTCGATTTGCTTCTTCGTTTCCTCCAGGTCGATCTTGATCCCTGGGCCGTCTTCGCAATGCTTGTTGACCTCGGCGATTACCTGCTCCAGGACCTGAACTTGGTCACGATCCGGTCGTTCTGCCGGAAGCCGCTGATGGAGACGGCGTATTCGGTGCCGTCGATGGTCACCGTCTCCTCCGATTGCAGCGTCGGAAGGTTCACCTCGTCGGGGACCGGGCCCGGGACGTTGGGCGTCTCGTAGTGGTGGAAGGTGAAGTTGAACTCCTTCTCCAGCCCGCCCATATCGAACTTGAGCGCGACCTTGAGGCTGACGGTGAACTTCTGCGCGATCCCGGTGATGGGGAAGTTTCGGTGGGTGAAGGTGCCGAGCGTGAACTCGGTCCCGTCGAGCAGCACGGTGAGTGAAGCGAGGGACGTGCCCGTCCAGATACCTGAAGTCGTGACCTTTGCCATGGTGTCTCCTGCGCCATCAACGTTCGTCGAAGAGCGTCCGAGACGTCATCGCAAGGACGGTGCCAGTGGTATCTCGACAGCTCACTCCGGAGCTGCGTGACGATTGCAGGGGAATTTGACGGGCAGAAAGTCGACGACACCGATGGGAGGAGGGGCGCGGGGGTGTAACTGTTACAGTAACCGTTACAGCCGTCGTGACAGCGTCGCGGGGCTCGTCACGAAGGACGATGCCCATCCTCATGGAACGTACCGCGATTCGCGCGCTTGCTCGACGCGGCGCTGGCAGGCTTCATGATCCGAGCGAGCGACGGCTTCCGTGACCTGCAAGCGCGCCACGCGGAGGTCGATCGAGATGCAATGGGTGGTCGCCTGCCACAACCGCGGGTCCTCGGGGCCAGACAACGGTCGAGCTCATGAAATGAACGAGGGAGCGATGGATCTGTCGGCCCTTGCACATAACTTGCCGAACGAGAGGCGGCGGTGCTAGGACGCCTTGCATGAAGGCCGGGGATCGAATCGGGGCTAAATACCGCCTGCTGCGCCAGCTTGGTGCGGGGGCGATGGGGGTCGTCTGGGAAGCCGTGCACGAGACGACGGCACGCCACGTGGCCCTCAAGCTCCTCGGCAAACCTTCGGAGGACCAGCGACATCGCCTGCTGCGCGAAGCTCGTATCTGCGGCGCAATCGCGCATCGGAACGTGATCGAGATTCACGACACCGGGGAGACGGCCGAGGGCGAGCCTTATCTCGTCATGCAGCTCCTCACCGGCGAGACCCTCGCCGATCTGCTGAAGCGAAAGCGTCGTATCGAGCCGCCGGTGGCCGCGCAGATCGGTCGCGACATCGCCC
>JANMGF010001105.1:0-1355 GCA_031374535.1 Polyangium sp. (in: bacteria) | reverse complement strand
CCACGAGCTCGTCGAGCCCGGGCAGGTCGACCTGGCCACGGCGGCCGAGGTACACGTTCTGGATGCCGCGTGCATTGTTCAGCAGATCGGCGTGCGTGTTGTCGCTGAAACACGAGTGCTCGTCTTCCTGCTCCTTCGTGTCGTAAGCGACCTGCATTCGTTCCCCGGCGAGCTCGGCGCCGCTCAGGCTGCCCATGCCGAGGAGAATACGCCCGAGCGCCTCCTCGGGCGGCAATGCGAGGAACGTCGCGCGATAGGCACCGCCCTCCGGCGCCCACTCCGCGGTCACCGAACCGAGGTCCTGGACGAGAAGCTTCACGGAGGCGCGCAAGTATTGCCCCCGCCGATCCTGGTTCGTGACCGTGCCCGGCATGTTGACCACGTAATCGGTGAACGGCCGCGCGCCAGGGCCGTCGGCGCGGAGATCCTGCCCCCAGAGCAAGAACTCGATCGCGTGATACCCGGTCGCGATGTTTTTCTCGCCGTCCTTTTCATTGAGCGCCGCGATCGTGGCCTCGTCGATCGTCGGGTACGTCATCGGGTCGTTGATGATGCCCGTGGTGAGATTCCCCTCCACATAATCGACGTAAGCCTCGTCCATGGGCCAGGCATTGATGCGCCCCTCCGGCCCGTCGTCGTCGTCGATGGGGCCGCCATAAAAACGGAAGGCCTCGGTGAGCCCGTAGGGGTTGCGGGCCTGGAGCCACGCCGTCCGCGTGTCGTCGAGCGTGTCCTCGGAGGGCGCCGCGAGGAACGCGTTGAGGCTCGCGTTGAGTGACGCCACCTCTTCGGTCGCCAGGGCGTACGTGCCGTGGACCACATCAGCATACGCGGAGAGGATGGGCGGTGCCGTCTCGGCAAGGGGGGGCGGGCCGGAAGCCGGCTCGGCGCCGCAGCCCACGAGAAGGCAAGCCGCAACGGGTCCAAAGACCGCAACCATGGAAGAGCGTGTCGCAGATCGGATCATGTTTCGTCGCTCCAGAATAATGAAAGTGACTTTCAGTTGCCACAGAGGCGCGCGCCTTGTCAAGCGTAACGGGATGCGTTCGTGGGCGCAAAGGCGCACGGATCCAATCCCTCGTGGTACGCAGACGGCGCGCGGCCGCATCGACGCCGCCGAGGAGGAATCATGGATAGGTCGTTCGATTTTCGGCGCCGGCTCGCGGCACATTTGCTGGGCGTGGCGGTCGCGGGGCTCGCCGCAGGGACCGAGGGGTGCGGCGGCGACGTCACCACGACGGGAAGCGTCGGCGGCACCGGGGGCGCGGGAGGCATCAGTACGGGTGGCGGCAGCCTCGACACGACCGAGTGTTTTGCATGGCCGCAAGAAGGGAGCGTCGGCGCGAGCGGCAGCG
>JANMGF010001091.1:0-2023 GCA_031374535.1 Polyangium sp. (in: bacteria) | reverse complement strand
GAGGCCGACCTCGAGCCGAGCTACACCGTTGGCTCGGCGCTCCCGCCTCTCGTACCGGCGCGCCGCTTCGACGTCTCCTTCGACGAGTCGCGTATCGACCCGGACGTGCAGAAGGTGCTTCGTCGCCTCACGCGTCACGGTCACGAGGCGTACCTCGTCGGCGGTTGCGTCCGTGACCTCTTGCTCGACAGGAGCCCCAAGGACTTCGACGTCGCGACGAGCGCGCGGCCCGAGGAGGTGCGCGAGCTCTTCCGCAACTCCCGGATCATCGGCCGCAGGTTCCGCCTGGTGCATGTCCTCTTCCAGGGGGGCAAGGTCATCGAGGTCGCGACCTTCCGCCGCAACCCGAAGGCCGACGACGACGAGTCGACCGAGCTGCTCATCCGAAGCGACAACGCTTTTGGTGTGGCCAGTGAAGACGCCGTGCGGCGCGACTTCACCATGAACGCCCTGTTCTACGACATCGAGGCGCGACAGATCCTCGACTGGGTGGGCGGCATGGCCGACGTCGAGCGCCGCGTCGTGCACACGATCGGAGATCCCGAGACGCGCTTCCGCGAGGACCCGGTGCGTATCCTGCGCGCGCTCAAGTTCGCCGGCAGGCTCGGCTTCGCGATCACGCCGGACGTCTACGACGCCATCGTGTTCTGTCGCGAGGCCCTCGCGCTCGCGGCGCGGCCCCGGCTGTCCGAGGAGATCATGCGTCTCCTGCGCGGCGGACAGGCGCGCCGGACGATCTACCTCGCCTGGGAGACGGGCGTGCTCGACGTGCTCCTGCCGGAGCTGTCCTCGTTGCTTTACGACGAGGAGCGCGAGGACGGGGCCGGCACGCGGCAGTGGCGCTTGCTCGAGTACATCGATCGCCGCGCCGCCGAGGGCTGCCAGCTCGATGACACCGTGCTCTGGACGTTGCTCCTGCTCGAGCCGCTGAAGGAAGCGTGCGACGGCGCGGGTGACCGGACCGCCGCCGTGGCCGATTTCCTGGAGCCGCTCATCGAGAGGCTCGCCCTCTCGCGACGGTACGCCGACGGCATCCGCCGCATCCTCACGGTCATGTCGCGCGTCGCAGCGGGCCGCGCCGGTCGCTTCGCGCGCACCGAGCTTTTCCAGGCCGCCGTGGAGGTCGCTTACGCCGATCTCGTCGCCCGAGGCGAGCCCACCGCGGCCCTCGAACGGTCCCGCCCCCCCGTGCGCGCGCCTTCGCTTCCGCACCATCACCACCGCGAACGCGAACGCGAACGCCCGGCGCGCGGCCGGCGATAGCTCTAGCCCCGCCGCCTCACGCTCCCCGTCTCCGCCAGCGCATGCAGCACCGTCCCCCGCGTCGGCACGTCCTCCAGCGACAGCCCCAGCGACACCAGCGTCCGCGCCACGTCGGCCCGTAGCCCCGTCAGGACCACGCGTGCCCCGAGCAGCTCCACCCCGCGCGCGGCCTGCACGAGCCCCTCTGCGCCCTCCGCGTCGAGCGACGGCACGCCCGTCATGTCCAGGATCGCCACCCGCGCCCTCCGCTCCGCCACGCCTTCGAGCAGGTTGCGCAGCACGAGCGCCGCGCGGTCCTCGTCCACCGTGCCGATGAGCGGCATCACGACCACGCCCTCGCCGAGCGGGATCAGCGGCGCCGACAGCGCGAGCACGTCCCTCGCCCTCTGCGTGAGTTGTTCGAGCAAGACCTCCCGCTCCTCGGCCGCGCGCCGCACCTCGGCCAAGAGCGCGGCGTTCTCCGCCTCCGTCTCCTTGAACGTCGTCACGTCGAGCGTCAGCCCGTAGAGCCGCTCGGGCGCGCCTCGCGCGTCGCGACGCACCCGCATGTACGACTGGAAGTACACGACGCGACCGCTCCGCGCGAAGACCCGGTATGCCGGCGGCGGCGAGCCATCATCGATCGAACGAGGCACCGCCTTCGCCATGAGCTCGACGTCGTCGGGGTGCATGATCGACGTCCAGAAGTTCGGCGTCGTGATCCACTCCTCGGGCGTGTAGCCGACCATCCGCTCGAGTTCCTGAGCGACTACCTCGAGCG
>JANMGF010001083.1:0-4275 GCA_031374535.1 Polyangium sp. (in: bacteria) | reverse complement strand
CCGACCGGCTCGAGGAGCTTCAGGATGTCCTTCTTCTCCTCCTCGTACTTGCCCTTGTCGATCGCGCACGCGTTGTAGTCGCGGCAGATACGCGTGTGCGCCGTGATGAACTTCTCGGTCTCGTCCGAGATGCGCCGGATCGCGATGTCCTCGAAATTCGCCTTGCCCGAGGCGAGGTTCAGGATGCCAAACCCGCCGTCGGCCTTGTAGCCCTGGTAGGAGATCTCGCTCGAGCAGTCGACGGAGGGACGCTGCTCGGTGCCGCACGCGACGCTGCTTTGCGTCTTCACGACGCACGACGCGCTGGCGAGGGCGATGGCAGCCACGGCGAGCGCGCCGAGGCCGATGTGCATGAAGCTTCGGCGGTGGGACATGGCTGCCTGGAGGGGGCACGCTCCGAGCCCGCTCGCGCGGGCCCGGGCGGTCAGTTGATCGTGAAGGACTTGGTGACGCTGACGGGCGAGCCGTCGAAGGGCGGGACACGCGCGCCGCGGAACACGCCGGCGACGCAGCCGCCGACCGAGGTGCCGGCGAAGGGAGGACCTTGCACCTGCGCCGAGGTCACGTTGCCGCTCGGAGCGAACGTGACCTTGACCTTGCCCGTGCCCGTCGGGCCGTCCGCGGTCTTGCAGCTCCTGGCCGCGCCGGAGGCCGCGCCGAGCGCCGAGGACGCCGCGCCGCGGTTGAACTCTTTGCCGGCCTCGGCCGTCGGGGCCGCCGTCGGGGCCGCCGTCGGGGTCGCCGTCGGGGTCGCCGTTGCCGTGGGCGCGGCGCCTGTACTCGTCGGCCTCGGGCCGCCCGTGCCCGCGACCGGACCACCACCGCTCGACCCGCTCTTCGTCGTGTCGGCTGCGGTGGGCGTCGTGGTGGTTCCCGCCGTGGGCGCGACCGCGACCGTCTCCGTCGGGGCCGCGGTGGGCGCCGCGGTGGGCGCCGTGGGCGCCGCCGTCGTCGTCGTGTTTTCCGTCGTCACGTTGGGCTGCGGCTGCTGTCCACCCAGGAGGAAAAACGCGGCTGCGCCTGCGACCACGACGCCGAGCAAGATGCCGATGATGAGGCCGGCCGAGCTCTTCTTTTGCTCGGGGACCTGCACCATCACGACCTGGGGCACCTGCGTGCCCGTGAGGGGCATCTGCGTGCCCGTGAGGGGCATCTGCGTGCTCGTCATGCCCTGCATCTGCATCATCTGCTGCGGAGGCGGCTCCATGACGGGCGCCATGAGCGGAGGCGGCGCGAGCATCGGCCCACCGAGCCCTCCGCCGCCGAGGTTCATGATGTCGTCGAGCCCGCTGCGGTTGTCCCGCTTCTTGCCCCCGGGTTCGTCCTTCGACGCGGCCTTCTCCGTCGCGGTGAGCGCCGAGAGCGAGAAGAGCACCGAGTTCTCGTTGCGCTCGCCGACCGCGTTGCCCTTCGGCGCACCTGGGGCCGCCAGGGCAGCGGCGTCCGGTTCGCCCTTCTGCGAGCCGAAGAGATCCTGATTGCGACCGCCCGTCTTGCGCGCCGCGGCGGCGGCTCCACGCGCGGCGGGTGCCGGTGCAGCACCAGCGCTCTCGTTCATCACGACGGTAGCGTTCATGTCCGCCGCGGCTGCGGCTGCGACGGCACCACCGCCGCCGCCACCACCACCACCGGCGAGAGCTGCCTGGAGCTCTCCGACCTGTGAAAGCGGCAGCCAGTCGGACATGCCGTCTTTCCAGACGTACGTGTCGGCCGTGACCGTACCTGCCGCGTAGGCGGCAGCGATCGCGGAGCTCGACATCGTGCGTTGATCGTCGTCGGAGACGTTGACCGTCCACTCGTCGCCGCCACCGCCTCCGCCGGCTGCTGCCGCGGGATCACCCGAAAAGACGCGGGTCGCCCCGTCGTCCTCGTCCTCGTAGGGACCGTGGCCGTGTGCATCGGCGGGAGCATCGTTCGCGTTCACGACGATGGCTGCGCCGCACTTCTTGCACTTGATCTTGACGGTCTTACCGACGACTTTCTCGTCGGCGATCGTGTACTTTGCCTGGCACGACTGACACGTAATCTTCATGGGGACAGCTGCCCTTTCGGGTCTCATGCACGTGCACGAACGAACGTCTGCTCGCGCCGAGGACTTGCGGTTCGGTCGTCACCGGCCTCTCCGTACGCCGCCATAAAGCATAACGGTTTCGCACGAGCGCGATCAAGCTACCTACAGTTGCTCGTCTCGACGTGTGACGCGGACGCCAGGATCGACGTGATTCTTGGTCAGCGGTTCAGCGGTACGAGCGTCGTGCCGTCCGCCCCACAGAACTGCGGTTCTGCGCCGTAGCGGGCCCCGCACGTGGGGCAGACCTTCCCGATCGGCGCCTCGGGCCTCGTGGGGGACGTTCGTGCGGGGGCTTGGTCCGGGGGCGTTTCTGCCAGCGCTTCCGTCTCCGCGTCGGCGTCGGCCTCCGTTTCCGCGTCGATTTCCGGCTCTGCCGGTCGCCTTCCGCGGCGCATCAGCACGAGGCCCGCGAAACCCAGGGCGAAAGCGAGGCCGATCACGATCGCCACGAAGGTTTGCTTGCGCTCGCGGCCCACGTCGTCCGCGACCCCCCGGCGCCCGCCCACCGCGCCCGTCGCGATCACCGCCACCGCGCCCTGCTCCGCCCCTTGTGGATCGAGCGTCCCTGCCGAGAGGAGCGCCTCATACTTCGTCGGGCTCGTGATCTCCACGACCACCGGCACACCTTTGCCGGACACCGTCGCCACGAGCTCGACCCGCCCCTCCTCGGCGCCCTCCGCCACGGTGACGGTCCCGCTCCCATCCACCGTCACCCGCGCCGCAAACGGCCCCGGCGTGACGCCCCAGGCCGGCTTGACCGTCACCGAGCAGCCCTCGCTGTCCAGGACGACGGTTCGGAAGGAAAAACGATCCCCCGGCCGCACCGTCTTGCGCGCCGGGTACACCTCGAGGCGCGCGGGATCCCCCGCCTCCTTGCACACCTTCGGCGGCGTTTTTGGCGCGGGGGGCGGGGGAAGGGGAGGGGGAAGGGGAGAGGCCGAGGCCACGGCGGTCGGGGGCGCGCTCGGTGCAGGCCCCGCGCTCGCCGATGCGCTCGCCGATGCGCTCGGAGCGGCCTCTTCTCCATCACGCTTGACGAGGCCAAACGCTCGAGACCGGCTCGCCGTCGCCGTACACGTCACGCCTTCGGCCGTGACCTTGTGCTCCGACGTCTCCGTCATCGCGATCGACGCGTCCGTCGCCGACACCGTCGTCGTCACGCTGACGCGCTCTTTCTCGTTCGAGAGGCTGCACCGCGTCCGCCAGAACCGACCTCCGCCCGACTGCGAGTGGCTCACCCGCCCGAGCCCCGGCGCTTGCTCCCAGCACTCCGCCGTGCTCCACGCCCGCCCCGCGCCCACGATCGAGAGCTCGCCGCCTTGCTCGCGGATCTGCACCGACCCGCCGCCTCCGCCCTGACCTCGCGGCTTCGGCCCACACGCGTCGACCCACCCGTCGAACGACCAGCTCTCCGACACCGAGCTCGCCGACCACGACCCGCTCAACGTGGGTTTGCCCTGGGCGATCGCGGCCTCGGCGTAAACGCTCGTGACGCTGAGCGTGAGGGCCACGAGGGCGCGGCGTGCGAAGGAGCGAGGGCGCACGGGGCGGCAGGCTAGCAGATCGGGCGCACGGCGCGTCGACCGGGTCGGCAAGGCCCGCGCCAGAGCCGCGGCGATCGTTTGACTTCCCAATTGCGCCGATGCTACGGCCTTTCCAGCATCCACGAAGCTTCCTTCGCGTTCCCCGTGACGAGGTCCGTTTCATGGTGACCCCCCTTCGCTTGCTCTCCGGCGCGCTTCGCCGTCCTGCCGCGGCACTCGTGTCGCTCGCTGCGTTGCTTGCTTCCGCCGCGCCTGCGTTCGCGCAGAACACCGACCGCATCCCCGCGTCGAACGGCGAAGGAGCCGACCTGCATCTCTTTCGGCCCGCGGTCGACTCGCGTGGCTTCTTCGCGGTGAACGGCGCGAGCGTGCTCCCCGGCGGCGCCATCAGCTTTGGCCTCGTCATGGACTACGGCCGCAGCCTCCTCCCTCTCGCGGACGGGCACGGCGCTGACACCCTCGTCGACCACGCGCTCCAGGGCACGTTCAGCTTCAACTACGGCATCGGCGGTCGCCTCGTCCTTGGCCTCACCGCGCCCGTCATCCTCAACTACGGCACGACCGTCACCGACATCGGCCCTGGCGGCGCCGCGAACTACGGCGACGACGGCCTCACCGCCGAAGCCCTCGGTCACATCGCCCTGCACGGCAAGCTTCGCC
>JANMGF010001079.1:0-3336 GCA_031374535.1 Polyangium sp. (in: bacteria) | reverse complement strand
CGGCGAAGCAGTGTCCGAGCGTCTCATCGCTCATGGAGGCGCCCGAGGGGGTGCCCATCAGCGCGTTCGTGTTCGGCGGCCGGAGGGCCAAGCTCGCGCCGCTGGTCTACGAGGCGCGCGACTGGGCGCACGGCGTGTATCTCGGCGCGTCGATGGCTTCGGAGACCACCGCGGCGGCCACGGGCAAGGTCGGCGTCGTGCGCCGCGACCCGATGGCGATGCGTCCGTTCTGTGGATACAACATGGGCGACTACTTCGGGCACTGGCTCGAGATGGGGCGCGGTCGCCCGGGCGCCCCGAAGGTCTTCCACGTGAACTGGTTCCGCCAGAACGACGCGGGCAAGATCCTCTGGCCCGGCTTCGGCGAGAACCTGCGCGTGCTCCGCTGGGTCCACGATCGCGTGCACGGACGGGCGAAGGGGCATGAGACGGCGCTCGGCATCTTCCCGGGCGAGGGCGAGCTCGACACGAGCGGGCTCGACCTCTCCGAGGCCGCCAAGAGCGAGCTCTTCTCGATCGATCGCGACGCGTGGCTCGAGGACCTCTCCGATCAGGAGAAGTTCTTCGGCTCGTTCGGCGACAAGATGCCCGAGGAGATCTGGCGCGAGCACCGCACGTTGCGCTCGCACCTCCAGACCTGAAGCGCCGCGCTTCCTGAAGCTCCTTTCACGGCCCCGGCGACGACGTCGGGGCCGCGTCGTTCCATCCCCCCGCACATCCCCTCCCGAGCGCCGGAGCTTTTCGCGTTGCGCCGTCGCGCCGCGCCATCGCGGAGACGCGCCGCGCTGCGAGAAACACGCGAAAGAAGGCGAGAAATGTCGGCGCTCCGTCTTGACCGCCTCGAGCTTTACCGCTACCTCAACGTTCAGAATCTTTTGAAAGTTCATTCCGCCATGCCCGAACGCGAGACCCTCCGACACGACGCCGATCACGAGGCCGAGCTCATCGCCGCCGAAGCGATTGGCGACGTGATCGAGCACTGGGGTTTTCGGCGCGTGCTCGGACGCGTGTGGACGATCCTGTTCATCGAGGCGGATCCCTTGCCCGCGGCCGTCATCGGCGAGCGCCTGAGCCTCTCGGCCGGCGCGGTGAGCATGTCGCTCACGGAGCTCCAGCGCTGGGGCGTCGTAAGGCGCGTGTTCCGGCCGGGCGAACGCAAGGAGTACTTCGAGGCCGAGACGGACTTCTGGAAGATGATCTCGAAGGTCTTCGACGAGCGCGAGCGGCTGCTCGCCGAGTCGGTGCGGTCGAGGCTCGAGCGCGCCGTCTCGCTGCTCGAGGCGCGCCCGCGCTCCGCTTTATCGGATCAACATGCCGATCGCGTGCGGCGTTTGCTCTCCTTCGTGATCGTCGCCGAGACCGCGCTCGACGGCTTCATCCGTTCGCGCCGCGTCGACTTTTCGCCCTTCGGCGACCTCATTCGTTTTCCGCTCCGCATGGCGCGCAAGCGCAAGGCCTAGCCAGAGTCTCGAGACCCTTCGGTCCGGGGACGGAGAAGGAAACCGTGCCCCGGCGGGAGAACCCATGTCGATCGCAACGTACCCCATCAAACGCGTCCCTCCCCACGACGTCGTCGGGAGCCTCGAGCGCGGCTGCCAGGAGCACGGCCTCGATCCGCTCGCGGGCAAGCTCGCGGAGCTCCGTCTCTTCCTCGCGAAGGACCTCGACGAGGTCGATCGCGCCATATCCACGGTCGGCCTCGGTGGGCAGACGCCAGCACAAGCGAGCGCACGCCACTTGCTCTCGCAGGACGGCAAGCGTCTTCGGCCCATCGTCGTCGCGCTCGCCGCGCACGTGGGCGGCCGAGGCTTCAACGACGCAGCGCGCGCCTACGCCGTGGCCGTCGAGCTCGTGCACAACGCGACGCTCCTGCACGACGACGTCGTCGACCTCGGCGCGCGCCGTCGTGGCGCCGACGCAGCGCGCGTCATCTACGGCAACGCCGCCAGCATCTTCGGCGGCGACTGGCTGCTCGTCGACGCTCTCTGCCGCATCCAGCGCGCCGGCAGCGCCGAGGTCCTCGCGCGGATGCTCGACGTCATCAAGGAGATGGTCATCGCCGAGTCGATGCAGCTCGCGCGCCGCGGCAAGCTCGACACGACCGTCAGCGACTACTTCCACATCGTGGACGGCAAGACCGCGTCGCTCTTCCGCTGGGCGATGTTCGCGGGCGGGCGCGCCGGCGGCGTGAACGACGAGGGCTGCGAGGCGCTCGTCGACTACGGCAAGAAGCTCGGCATCGCCTTCCAGCTCGTCGACGACGTCCTCGACGTCGCGGGGGATCCCGAGACGACGGGCAAGGCGCTGCTCGTGGATCTCGGCGAGGGGAAGATGACCTACCCCTTGCTTTCGGCCCTGGAGCGTTGCCCCGAGCTCGTCCCGCTGCTCGAGGCCGTGTGCTCCGGGGAAGAGGTCAGGCCCGAGGTGGGCGCGCGTGTGGCATCGCTGCTGCGCTCGTCGGGCGTGGTGGATGAGTGCCTCGCGCTCGCGCGGAGGCTCTGCGAAGAGGCCATCGCGGGGCTCTCCATGGTCCCGGATGGAATCGCCAAGAACGCGCTCGTCGCCGTCGCACGCGCGACGCCCGAGCGCAGGAGGTAGCGCCATGATCGTGTCCTTGAAGAGCGGCGCCGATGCGGCGAACGTGCTCAGGGAGCTGACGGGGCGGGGGCTCTGGGTTTCACGCGTCGAGCGCGGCACGTCCGGCACCACGGTGCACTACGTGATCGCGCCTCACTCCCAGCCGGCGGATCCCGAGGATCTCGCGCGGATCGACGGCGTCGCCGACGTGACCACGCCGAAGCCCCAGCACCCGCTCGTCTCCGCGCAGGGGCCGATCGTCGAGGTGGGCGGCGTGAAGATCGGAGATGCGCGGCCGACCTTCATGTGTGGCCCGTGCAGCCTCGAGTCCGAGGGGCAAGTGCGCGAGACGGCCGAGGTGCTCGCGTCGCTCGGCGTCTCGTTCATCCGCGGCGGCGCGTTCAAGCCGAGGACGAGCCCCTACGCGTTCCAGGGCCACGGCGACGTCGCACTCGAATGGGTGCGCCGCGCTGCCGACGCGACGGGCTTGAAGGTCGTGACCGAGGCGCTCGGCGAGGGGCATGTTCCTGCGGTCGCGGCGTACGCGGACCTCGTGCAGGTCGGCTCGCGCAACATGCAGAACTTCTCGCTGCTCAAGGTGATCGGCAAGACGGGCAAGCCGGTCCTGCTGAAGCGTGGCATGGCCGCGACGATCGAGGAGTGGCTGCTCGCGGGCGAGTACCTGCTCTCGCACGGCGCCCAAGGCGTGGTCTTCTGCGAGCGCGGCATCCGCGGCTTCGACGACTCGACGCGGAACCT
>JANMGF010001059.1:0-2313 GCA_031374535.1 Polyangium sp. (in: bacteria) | reverse complement strand
CGCTGAGCAGCGACTCCGCCTCGTGGGCATGCCCGAGCGCCTCCTCCACGGCGCACAAGCCGTCGAGGGCCTGGTCCACAAGGTAAAACTGCCCGTCCTCCGCCGCCCATCGTAGCGCTACCCGCGCGTTCTCGAGATCGGCCTCGGCCTCCGGGAGCGCCTGCGCCCGCCGGGAGCGATCGAGGAGTACGAGCGTCTCCCCGAGCTGCGCCGCGTACAGCGATGCGTGCCGCGCCCGCGCCTCGTGCAGCTCCTCCGGGCTCCCGGCCAGCACCTCCTCCGCGAACCGCCGCAAGAGATCGTGCAAGTCGTACCGCCCGGAAGCCGTCCGGCGAACGAGCGACTTCTCGACGAGCGTCGCGAGCACCGAGGCCGTCGCTCGGGTCACCACGGCAGCCGCGTTGGGCGCCGCGCCGCCCCGGAACACCGAGAGCCGCACGAATGCGCGGCGCTCGTCGGCCGTGAGCAGCCGGAGAGAATGCGTAAACGAGGCGCGCATGCTCCGATGTCGCTCGGGCGCGTCACGGGGGCCGGACAGAGCATTGAGGTCGCCCTCCAGCGCAGACGCGATCTCCGCGGGCGAGGCATGCTTCAAGGCTGCCGCCGCGAGCTCCATTCCGAGCGGCATACCCCCGACCAGCCGGCAAATGCGGGCGAGGTCGGGGCCATTGGCCGCGTGGAGCGTGAAGGCGGGCACGGCGCGCTGGGCGACCTTGACGAGGAGGTCGAGCGCGCTGCCGGGACGGGGCGCACCCGCGCCGTCCTCGTCGAACAGGGGCAGCCCATCGAGTGAGAGCTCCCACTCGCCCCGCAGGTGCAGCGGTTCGCGTGAGGTGGCGAGCATCTGCACGCCGGGCGCGTGCGCCGCGATCTGGCCGAGCAGCGAGGCACCCGCGAGCAGGTGCTCGACGTTGTCCACGACGAGCAACATCCGCCGATCACGCAAGTACGAGAGCAGCCGCGTCTGGGGCGGCTCGGCGTCGCCCGGCACGCCGACGGCGTCGGCGATGACGGAGGGCAGGCGCTCGAGCTCGCCCACGGCCGCAAGGGAAATGAACCACGCGCCGTCGGGAAAACGCGCCGCCCGCCGGCGCGCCGCTTCGAGCGCGAGCTCGGTCTTGCCGACCCCGCCGAGGCCCGTGATCGTCAGGAGCCGGCAAGCCGGGTCGTCGAGGCACTGCTCGAGGAGACGAAGCTCGGTCGCGCGGCCGACGAGGGGGCTCACCGGGGTGGGCAGGTTCCCTGTCGACGGACGAGAGGTGGGGGCCGAGGGCACGGAGGGCGGCGCGCTCGTGCGATCGCCCTCCCGCGGCGCTGGAGGCGCCTGACCTCCCGCGATGGAATCACGGAGCCGCCGCGTCTCATGCTCGGGCTCGACGCCGAGCTCGGAGCGGAGGAGCCGCTCGCACAGCTCGTACTGGCGCAAGGCATCCCCGCGGCGGCCGCTCTGCGCGTAGAGCTCCATCAGGCGGCGATGCGTGCGCTCGTCGAGGGGATCGAGCGTCGCCAAGCGACGCGCGGCTGCGAGCGCTTTGTCGCGTTGTTCGAGGTGACCATGCGCGTCGACGAGCCAGGTGAGCAGAGCTTTGGCGCGGACACGCAGGTGCTCGGTGCGAAGGGATTGCCACTCGTCGAACGCGGCGCTGTCGCGCAGGGAGAAGCCTTGCAGGAACTCTCCGCGATAGAGCTCGGCGGCCTGGGCGGCGCGCTGGATATTGGCCTCCGTCGCCGCGTGCGTCGTCGGCGTGATGGCGAGCTGCTCGAAGTGGCGCACGTCGATCCACAGGGCAGCGCGGGGATCGACGCCGATGGTCTTGCGGTCGATCACCAGCAGGTCGGAGCCGAGGAGCTTTCGCAGCGCGGAGAGGGTGACCCGCAACGCGGCGCGCGCGCGCTCAGCGTCCTGCTCGGGCCAGAGGAGCCCTGAGAGCAGGTCGCGGCCGATCGAACCGTCGGCGAGGGCGAGGTACGCGAGCAGCGCCAGGCCCTTGCGGCGCTCGACCACGATCGTTCGTCCCTCCTGTTCGATGGCGGGCGGACCGAGGAAGCGCATGGCAAATCGGGGCACGACGAGACTTCCTTGCACGAGGTTCATGATGTTAACCACCTCGTGGGGTGGCTGCCTTGCAGAATGCGTCGCCCGGAGCACGAGCAGTCATACAGGCTCCCCTCGCGATCCGCGCCTCCATCGACGCGCTCGGGGGGCAGCGGGGGAGCACCGTCTGGCGAGGATCGCGGAGCTGGCGAGGAAGCTGCCGAGCACCCAGCGACCGAAGGTTCGGCGTGATTTGCAGGTGCTCGTTGGATTGGGTG